>CAJPKS010000026.1:0-13377 GCA_905371285.1 Haemophilus sp. HMSC068C11
CTTATATACGGTACCTTCATATAGTTTATAATCAATGGCCCATGCCGAATTAACTAATCCTAACGCCATAGCCACCAAACTCACTTTAAAAGTGCGGTTAAAAATTTTATTGTTTTTCATATTAATTCCTTTGGATTATAAAAAAAGCCAACTTATTCAATAAGTTGGCTTGAATTTTACCGATTTAATAATTAACCTGCAACTGCGATACGTTTCATATCTGTCATATAACCACGTAACTCTTGACCAATTAATTCAACTGGGTGGTTACGGATTGCATCGTTTACATCGCGTAAGGTGATGTTGTCGATAGCGACTGCTGGTGTTGGTTCACCTAAATCACCTTTTTGTAAGGTTGGGATGATTTCTTTAGCAAGAATTGGGGTTGCTACGTTAGAGAATAAGTAGTTACCGTATTCTGCAGTATCAGAAATTACCACATTCATTTCGTATAAACGTTTACGCGCGATGGTGTTTGCGATTAACGGTAATTCGTGAAGTGATTCATAGTAAGCTGATTCTTCATAGATACCGCTTGCCACCATTGCATCAAAGGCTAATTCAACACCGGCTTTCACCATTGCTACCATTAATACACCGTTATCAAAGTATTCTTGTTCAGAAATTTTAATGCCGTCTGCTTTTGGTGCATTTTCAAAGGCTGTTTTGCCGGTTGCTTCACGCCATGCGAATAAATCTTTGTCGCCGTTTGCCCAGTCAGCCATCATGGTCGCAGAGAAGTGACCGCTGATGATGTCATCCATGTGTTTGTAATATAAGAAACCAAGGCTTTCTTTGATTTGTTCCGCAAGCTCAAATGCACGTAATTTTGCGCTATTTGATAAGCGATCCATCATTAATGTGATACCGCCTTGTTTTAAGGCTTCAGTAATAGTTTCCCAACCGTATTGGATAAGTTTACCTGCGTATGCTGGATCTTTACCGTCTGTGACTAATTTGTCGTAACACACGATTGAACCAGCTTGTAACATACCGCAAAGAATGGTTTGTTCACCCATTAAGTCAGATTTTACTTCTGCGACGAATGAAGATTCTAATACGCCCGCACGGTCACCACCAGTTGCTGCCGCCCATGCTTTCGCAATTGCCATACCTTCACCACGTGGGTCATTTGCTGGGTGAACTGCGATTAATGTTGGTACACCGAAACCACGTTTATATTCTTCACGCACTTCAGTACCTGGACATTTTGGTGCACTCATCACTACAGTGATGTCTTCACGGATCTGCTCACCCACTTCAACAATGTTGAAACCGTGTGAGTAACCGAATGCAGAATCTTTTTTCATTAATGGCATCACATCAGCTACGACTTTAGAGTGCTGTTTGTCTGGTGTTAAGTTGATCACTAAGTCTGCGGTTGGGATTAATTCTTGGTAAGTACCCACTTTAAAACCGTTTTCTGTTGCGCGTTGGAATGATACACGTTTTTCAGCAATGGCTTCAGGGCGTAATGCATAAGAAATATCTAAGCCAGAGTCACGCATATTTAAACCTTGGTTTAAACCTTGTGCGCCACAACCTACGATAACGATTTTTTTACCTTTTAAGTAGTTGCAACCGCCAGCAAATTCGCTGCGATCCATAAAACGACAACGACCTAATTGATCTAATTTTTCGCGTAAATTTAATGTGTTAAAATAGTTAGCCATTTTTCATCCTTTCTATGATGTTGATTAATGTGTATGAGGTTGTGTTTGAATATAGTTTTTTGTTGTGAAGTGGATTATAAGGTTTTTAGTTGTTGCGTAAAGTGATATTATTTGCACTTAGTGTTGCAATTTTTGCAACGTTATTTGCTTTTAACGATACATATGAACTTTCAAGACCTTCAAATATTTCTTCATCTTGCGGACACACAAAATTTTGCAAAAACCGCTACGCAAAATCATATGTCGCCGTCCACGCTTTCACGCCAGATTCAACGAATGGAAGAGGAATTAGAACAGCCTTTATTTATTCGTGATAATCGGCAAGTGCGCTTAACTGAACAAGGCGAGAAATTTCTGCAATTTTCGAAAGCAGAATGGCAAAACTGGCAACAGTTTAAGCGCCAGCTTCGGGATAATTCATCGGAATTAAGCGGCGAGTTACGTTTATTTTGTTCAGTTACCGCTTCATATAGCCACTTGCCACAGGTGTTAGCCAAATTTCGTTCTCGTTATCCAAAGGTTGAAATTCAACTGACCACAGGTGACCCAGCCTCTGCGGTGCAATTTATTCAATCAGAACAAGTGGATCTTGCCTTGGCGGGGAAACCGAATAATCTGCCGACAGGATTGGAATTTTATAAGATTGATGATATTTCTCTTTCATTAATTGCCCCTCGAGTGGCTTGTTTAGCGACACAATTACTACAGGAAGAACCCATCAATTGGCAGCAAATGCCTTTTATTTTGCCGTTAGATGGAATGGCACGGCATCGTATTGAACAATGGCTACGTAGCAAACATATTAAACATCCAAAAATTTATGCCACCGTAGCAGGTCATGAAGGAATCGTACCAATGGTGGCGCTCGGTTTTGGATTAGCAATGTTGCCGGATGTCGTGATTGATAATAACCCGATGTCAAAAGACGTGTCTCGTTTAAATTTAGACAACCCCGTCGAGGCGTTTGATTTAGGTGTTTGTGTGCAAAAAAGAAATTTAGCGAATCCCCTAATTCGTGCATTTTGGGAGATGTTAGACTAAAATAATAAGCAGAATTAACCTAAGGATTTATTATGTTAAGGGGCATACTTATTTCACTTTTAGCCTCGCTTTTATTTGGCTATATGTATTATTTTTCCACTCTATTGAAACCGCTCAGTGGCACGGATATTTTTGGCTATCGAATGCTGTTTACATTCCCTTTCGTTGCCCTTTCCGTCATCATGTTTAAACAAAAGCAGGCATTGGCAGAGCATTTAAAACGCATTAAAAAACAACCGCTCTTTGCCCTTTCCTATATTATTTGTGGCGCATTAATGGGTTATCAAATGTGGCTCTTTTTGTGGGCCCCCAATAATGGTAGCTCCTTAAGTGTTTCTTTC
Organism: Haemophilus sp. HMSC068C11; assembly: GCA_905371285.1. Lineage (GTDB taxonomy): Bacteria > Pseudomonadota > Gammaproteobacteria > Enterobacterales > Pasteurellaceae > Haemophilus_D. The sequence goes on from CAJPKS010000026.1 coordinate 3,056, forward strand.
GGTTATTTATTGTTGCCAATTGTGATGGTGGCCGCAGGGCGGATCATTTTTAAAGAACGAATTTCAACATTGAAATTCATTGCTGTGTTAATTGCGGCAGTGGGGGTAATTTCTAACATCATTTTAAAAGGCGGATTATCTTGGGAGGCCATTGTTATCTGTGTGGGTTACACCACCTACTTCTCGATACGAAAAGCCTTAAAAAATACCGATCTTGGTGCCTTTTGCTTAGAAATGATCGCATTATTGCCAGTTAGCATTTACTTTGCCCTTCAAACTGATTTTGCCACCGTGCAGGAATCGAACCCTAATATTTGGGGATTATTGGTATTGCTCGGGCTCATTAGTGGTTCAGCATTGATTGCTTACGTGATTGCCAGCAATATGCTACCGATGAATTTACTTGGCCTTCTAGGTTATGTTGAAACCATTTTAATGGTAATTATTTCATTTTTAATTGGAGAGGAAATGGATGCGGACAGCTATCCGTTATTCATTTGTTTAGTATTGGCGATGAGCCTGATTATTTTTGATGGCGTGTATAAACAGCGCGCAAAAGGAACAAACCATGTCGTTTAAAGAAATTAGCCCGGAACAAGCTTGGGAGATGATGCAAAATGGCGCCATGCTTGCTGATGTTCGGGACCCTCAACGTTTTACCTATTCCCATGCGAAAGGGGCATTTCATTTAACTAACCAAAGCTTTTTACAATTTGAAGAACTGGTGGATTTTGACTCCCCGATTATCGTGAGTTGTTATCATGGCGTGAGCAGCCGAAATGTGGCGACCTTCCTCGTTGAACAAGGCTATGAAAATGTGTTTAGTGTCATTGGTGGATTTGATGGTTGGGTAAAAGCTGGTTTACCGATAGAAACGGCTTATTAGTATTTTTTGATTTAAAGTGCGGTGAAATTTACCGCACTTTTTATTTTTTGTCTCGCTATTGCTTATCCACAATCGCTTTCAACATCGTGTAAGATTGAGCTTGTTTTTTCTCATCAAAAATATAGCTTACCGCCATAATTTCATCAAAATGTACTCGTTCACGGAGTTGTTTAAGTTGAAATTCCACACTTTCAGGACTACCGATCAGTGAACAAGCAGTCATTTGTTCCACCACTGCGCGTTCTTGGTTGTAAATTGGGATTTCCTCGAAATCGACTGGGCCAAAGTGTGGTTTCTTTTGGGCGTGCATTTGAGCTTTCCAAACGTCTTCTTCTGATGCCATCGGTGGTTGTAAATTTTGTTGCGCGTTAGTCACCACGTTTAAGAAAAAGAGTGTTTGTGTCGTCGCGAGTTGTCTTGCTTCTTTATCGGTTTCAGCGACAATCGCGTTCACACCTAAGATGACATAAGGCTCAGCAAGATAGGTCGATGGTTTGAAGTTTTTGCGATAAATCTCCACTGCCATTTCCATCATGCGTGGCGCAAAATGTGAAGCAAAGGCATAAGGCAAGCCAAGCTCTGCCGCAAGATAGGCGCTTTCAGTGCTGGATCCCAAAATATAAAACGGTATATTCAAGCCTGCGGAAGGATACGCAGAAACAGGGTTGCAATCTTTAAAGTAACCGCGAAGTTCCGCAATTTCCGCAGGGAAATCTAGGCTGTTTCGTCCACGACGAAGAGCTGCAGCCGTTTGCATATCCGTTCCTGGCGCACGCCCTAAACCGAGTTCAACACGGTTTGGATAAAGCGTCTCCAGTGTGCCATATTGCTCTGCTACCACATAAGGCGAATGATTCGGTAACATCACGCCACCTGAGCCAACGCGCAGGGTCTTCGTATTGGCTAGCGTATGCTGAATTAAAAGTGCGGTCGCAGAACTCACCAAATTTTTCATATTATGATGCTCAGCAATCCAATAGCGTTCAATGCCGATGTTTTCAGCATGTTTTGCAAGATTGACCATAGACTCAACCGCTTGCAAATAAGTTTGCCCTTCCCGAACGGGGGCGAGATTAAGAATAGAGAGCTTCATTTTATTTCCTCATAATTGATTTGTGAGCGTTATTATACTTGGTTTTTCTGGCAGAAATATCGATAAAATTGGAATAGACTGTTCCGAGAAAAGGAAAAATATTGCAAAATAAGCACAAATTCAGATGTATTCGAAAAAATGATTGTATTTAATAATATTTCCCTAAAGCGCGGGCAAACCGAATTGCTCGAGAATGCCACGGCGACCATCAATCCGAAACAAAAAGTCGGCTTGGTGGGGAAGAATGGTTGTGGTAAGTCTTCTCTTTTTGCCCTATTAAAAAAAGAATTAACGCCAGAGGGCGGCGAGGTCACTTATCCATCCAACTGGCGGGTATCTTGGGTCAATCAAGAAACGCCGGCATTGGATATTCCCGCCATTGATTATGTGATTCAAGGGGATCGCGAATATTGCCGTTTACAGCAGGAACTTAACGAAGCCAATGAGCGTAATGATGGTCATGCGATTGCGCGCATTCACGGGCAGTTAGAAACCTTAGATGCTTGGACGATCCAATCTCGTGCGGCTTCCTTATTACATGGTTTAGGCTTTAGCCAAGACGAAATCACTCAACCGGTGAAATCCTTCTCCGGTGGTTGGCGAATGCGCTTGAATTTGGCACAAGCATTGCTTTGTCCATCGGATTTATTATTACTGGATGAACCAACCAACCATTTGGATTTGGATGCAGTTATTTGGTTAGAACGTTGGTTAGTGCAATATCAAGGTACTTTGGTATTAATTTCCCACGACCGTGATTTTCTCGATCCGATTGTGACGAAAATCCTTCATATCGAAAATCAGAAGCTAAACGAATATACGGGCGATTATTCCTCCTTTGAAGTGCAACGGGCAACCAAACTGGCACAACAAACGGCGATGTATCGTCAGCAACAACAAAAAATTTCCCATTTACAGAAGTATATCGACCGCTTTAAAGCCAAAGCGACCAAAGCCAAACAAGCACAAAGCCGTATGAAAGCCTTGGAGCGCATGGAGCTAATTGCACCGGCTTATGTGGATAATCCTTTTACCTTTGAATTTCGTCCACCACAATCCTTGCCAAACCCCTTGGTGATGATTGAACAGGCGAGTGCAGGTTATGGCAGCGGTGAAAGTGCGGTAGAAATTTTAAGTAAAATTAAGTTGAATTTAGTGCCGGGTTCGCGCATTGGTTTGCTCGGGAAAAATGGCGCTGGGAAATCAACCTTAATTAAATTGTTAGCGGGAGAGTTCACGGCGCTTTCAGGTACAGTACAATTAGCTAAAGGCGTGCAACTCGGCTATTTTGCTCAACATCAGCTTGATACGCTACGCGCAGATGAATCTGCTCTTTGGCATATGCAGAAACTTGCACCGGAGCAAACAGAGCAACAGGTACGGGATTATCTCGGGAGTTTTGCGTTCCATGGTGACAAAGTTAATCAAGCGGTGAAAGCCTTTTCCGGTGGGGAAAAAGCCCGTTTGGTACTTGCGCTAATTGTTTGGCAACGTCCAAACCTATTACTGCTCGACGAACCAACCAATCATTTAGATTTGGATATGCGTCAGGCATTAACCGAAGCGCTGGTGGATTACGAAGGCTCTTTGGTGGTGGTTTCCCATGATCGTCACTTACTACGCAATACCGTGGAGGAATTCTATTTGGTCCACGATAAAAAAGTGGAAGAATTCAAAGGCGATTTAGAGGATTATCAAAAGTGGCTGAATGAACAAAACAGTGCACCAGAAAATAAATCCTCGGAGAAAAATGACGACAATGAAAATTCCATGCAAAATCGCAAGGAACAAAAACGTCGTGAGGCCGAACTGCGCCAACAAACCGCGCCACTTCGTAAACAAATCTCTCAATTGGAGGAAAAAATGAATAAACATTCCTCCAAACTTGCGGAGATTGAAAACCAATTGGCTGATTCCGAACTATACAGCGCAGAAAATAAAGAAAAATTGACCGCACTTTTAGCACAGCAAGTAGAGGTGAAGAAAGCCTTAGAAGAAGCTGAAATGGATTGGTTAGCGGCCCAGGAAGAATTGGAAGCAATGCTACAAGCATAGGGCAGCGTATGAGTCAAAGTCTTTTCCAACACACAAAACACGAAGAATATTGCCCACAATGCGGTGCACCTTTGCAAATGAAACAGGGTAAAAAAGGACTATTTTTAGGTTGTACAGCATATCCCGCCTGTGATTATTTGCGTCCCTTGCATAAGGTGGAACATAAGGTGTTGAAAGAGCTTGATGAAACCTGCCCGCAATGTGGCAACCCTCTCCAACTCAAACAAGGCGCTTTTGGGATGTTTATCGGTTGTAGCCATTATCCTGATTGTGATTTTGTGGTGCATGAGCAACAGGATGAAGAACAATCCATTGATTGCCCGGAATGCCATAAAGGACATTTGGTTGCCCGTCGCGGACGACAAGGGAAAATCTTTTATGGTTGCGATAACTTTCCCCATTGTAAATTTTCCTTGCCGGCAAAACCCTATGCCATGCCTTGTCCACAATGCCATTTTCCACTTGTGCTATTAAAAAGTGAAAATGCCGAACACCAAGTGTGGCAATGTGCGAATAAAGGCTGTCGACATATTTTTGAGAACGAAAAATGAATGTACAACAAATTGCCGCTCGTTTAATGCAAGACGAAGTCGTTGCCTATCCTACTGAGGCGGTATTCGGTTTGGGCTGTAATCCGCTGAGTGAAAGTGCGGTCAGAAAATTGCTTGATTTAAAACAGCGTCCGATTGAAAAAGGCCTTATTTTAGTCGCGCCGAGCTTGCATTTTTTGCAGCCTTTTGTTGATTTTTCCTGTTTGTCCAACGAACAGCTTGCACGCTTACAGGCACAATATGAACATCCAATCACCTGGGTGGTGCCGGCAAAGGCAGAAGTCCCACATTTTCTGACGGGGCAATTTAATAGCATTGCGGTGCGTTTATGTACTCATCCTGCCGTCAACGCCTTATGCGAAGAAACAGGCTTTGCCCTCACCTCGACCAGCGCCAACTTAACTGGTAAATCACCTTGCCGCAGCGCAGATGCCGTGCGTTCCCAATTTGGGGCAGATTTCCCTGTGCTTGATGAAGCTGTCGGCCAAGCACAAAACCCATCGGAAATCCGCGATTTGCTCACAAACCAGCTATTCAGACAAGGATAAGATATGCAGCACTATGCCGTTTGGGGCAATCCGATTGCCCAAAGTAAATCCCCGTTGATTCATCGCTTATTTGCCAAGCAAACCCAGCAAACGATGGAATATGTTGCCAAATTAGGTGACCTTGATCATTTTGAGCAGCAATTAAAAGTCTTTTTTGCTGAAGGAGCGCAAGGTTGCAATATCACCGCACCATTTAAAGAGCGCGCTTATGCAATTGCTGAAGAACATAGCGAACGGGCGAAACTGGCAGAAGCTTGTAATACATTAAAAAAATTATCTAACGGCAAACTTTATGCGGACAATACCGATGGCATTGGTTTAGTGACGGATTTACAACGCTTAGGTTGGATTCAGCCACAACAACGCATTTTAATTTTAGGTGCCGGCGGGGCTACCAAAGGGGTATTGCTACCCTTATTGGAAGTACAACAGCAGATTGTCTTGGCTAACCGCACCCTAGAGAAAGCGCAACAACTGGCAGATAAGTTCAAACCTTACGGCACAATTGAAGCTGTCGCAATGGATGCGATTCCCGCGCAAACCTACGATTTAGTAATCAATGCAACTTCGGCCGGATTAAGCGGGCATACCGCTGCCGTTGACGGCTCTATCTTATCATTGGCCCGAACCTGTTATGACATGCAATATGCCAAAGGTAGTGACACGCCTTTTATCGCCTACTGTAAATCCTTAGGTCTGAATAATGTCAGCGATGGTTTTGGTATGTTGGTGGCGCAAGCCGCCCATTCGTTCCATTTGTGGCGCGGGGTAATGCCTGATTTTGTCGCAATCTATGAACAGCTTAAAAAGGATATGATATGAGTACAAAGACGAGATGCCCTTGGGTAGGTAAACTTCCGATTTATATCGACTATCACGATAAAGAATGGGGTAAGCCACAATTTGACAGTCAAAAGCTGTTTGAGAAAATCTGTTTAGAAGGGCAACAGGCAGGGCTTTCTTGGATTACTGTATTGAAAAAACGTGAAGCCTATCGGGCTGCGTTCCATCAATTTGATCCTGCCAAAATCGCGCAAATGACCGAACAGGATATTGATCGTTGCATGGAAAATACCGGGCTTATTCACCATCGGGCAAAGCTGGAAGCCATTGTGAAAAATGCCAAAGCCTATTTAGTCATGGAAAAGTGCGGTGAAAATTTCAGTGATTTTGTGTGGTCGTTTGTGAATCATCAACCGATTATTAATGATGTCCCCGATATTTCTGTGGTCCCCGCTAGAACTGAAATCTCAAAAGCACTGTCAAAAGCATTGAAAAAACGTGGTTTTGTCTTTGTTGGGGAAACAACATGTTATGCCTTTATGCAATCTATGGGGTTAGTTAACGACCATATAAATGGCTGTTGTTGTAAGTGATATTCCAGTATAATCCCCCTAATTTCATCTGAATAAGAACTGAATTATGAATAAAAAATATACCTTAATTTCAATCTCAATTCTGACCGCACTTTATAGTCAACAAAGTTTGGCCGATCTGCATTCTCAATGTTTGCTTGGTGTGCCTCATTTTACTGGTGAGGTCGTGAAAGGTGATGCCAATAATTTGCCAGTTTATATTGAGGCAGATAAAGCAGAGATTAATCAGCCAACTCAGGCGATTTATCAAGGCAATGTGGATTTGAAACAAGGAAACCGCCATTTAGTTGGTAATTCAGTTGAAGTTAAACAAACTGGTGAAGGTAAACAAGTTCAACGTTGGGCTTATTTACGTGGTGGATTTGATTATAAAGACAACCAAATCAATCTATTAGGTAATGATGCGAGTTTTAATTTAGATAGCAAAAACGGTAACGTAACCGATGCTGACTACCAACTTGTAGGACGTCAAGGCCGCGGTAAAGCACAAGAAATTGAGTTAGGTGATGATTACCGCTTAATGAAAAACGCGACATTTACCTCTTGTTTACCCGACGATAATGCTTGGGCGGTAGATGCCTCTGAGATTCGTCAGCACATCAAAGAAGAATATGCCGAATTTTGGCATGCGCGTTTTAAAGTACTAGGTGTGCCGGTATTCTATACCCCTTATCTGCAATTACCGATTGGTGATCGTCGTCGTTCAGGTTTATTAATGCCAACAGTTGGTCACTCTAGTCGAGATGGTTATTGGTATAAACAACCGATTTATTGGAATATTGCACCAAATTACGATGCGACAATTGCACCAAAATATATGTCACGCCGTGGCTGGCAATTAAATGGTGAGTTCCGTTATTTAACACCCGTTGGTGAAGGTAAACTTGCAGGCGAATATTTGGGGCGTGATCGCTATGATGAATACATCAGTGATAACCGTAAACGTCATTTATTCTATTGGAATCACAGTTCTTCTTTTCTTGAAAACTGGCGTTTAAATGTTGATTACACCAAAGTCAGTGATAAACAATATTTCACCGATTTTGATTCTGATTATGGAGACAGTACTGATGGTTATGCGAATCAATATGCGCGTATTGCGTACTATCAACCAAACTATAATTTAGCCATTTCCGCGCGTCAATTCCAAATCTTTGACGAAGTAGATATCGGTCCTTATCGCGCCATGCCACAAATCGATTTCAATTATTATAGAAACGATTTAGCGAACGGTTGGTTAGATTTTAAATTATTCTCACAAGCTGCGCGTTTTGATAATGACAGCGCATTAATGCCAACGGCTTGGCGTTTCCATACTGAACCGAGTTTGACGACAGTAATGTCAAATAAATACGGAAACTTGAACATTGAAACCAAACTTTATGCAACGCATTATAATCAGAAGAAAGGGTCTTCTTCTGCGGCGGAAGAAGTGCAAAAATCGGTGAATCGTGTATTACCGCAATTAAAAGTGGATTTGCAAACTGTTTTAGCCACCAACAAAACTTTATTTGATGGCTATACACAAACACTGGAACCACACGCACAATACTTATATCGACCATATAAGGATCAAAGCAATATTGGCTCTAAGTTAGTTAATGACTATCTTGGCTTTGGTTATGACTCCGCTTTAGTTCAGCAAGATTATTATTCATTATTCCGCGATCGTCGTTATAGTGGTTTAGACCGTATTTCATCCGCTAACCAAATAACGCTTGGTGGTACAACTCGTCTTTATGATAAAAATGCCGATGAGCGTTTCAACTTCTCTGCAGGACAAATTTATTATTTAACTGCTTCCAAAATTGATGATAATCCGAGTAATCGTACATCAAAATCCTCTTCCTCTTGGGCGTTAGAATCTAACTGGAAAATTAGTAATAAATGGAATTGGCGCGGTAGCTACCAATATGATACGCTGCTAGATAAAGCATCATTGGCAAATAGCAGTTTGGAATTTAACCCGATAAAGAACAATCTGATTCAGTTAAATTATCGCTACGCAAGTAAAGAGTATATCAACCAAAACTTAGGTACGTCTGCTAACCGTTACCAACAAGATATTAAACAGGTCGGTGTCGTAGCAGCATGGGAAGTCTCGGATAACTGGACGCTTGTCGGAAAACACTATCAAGATATTGCGTTGAAAAAACCAGTTGAGCAATATGTGGGTGTGCAATATAACTCGTGCTGTTGGTCTGTTGGCGTAGGGGCGAGACGTTATGTCACCAGTCGACAAAATCAACGTGACGATCAAGTGATTTATGACAACAGCATTGGCGTTACCTTTGAATTACGAGGCTTAGGTGAAAATGACCATCAAAGCGGTATTGAAGACATGCTGAAGAAAGGTAAACTTCCTTATATTCAAGCGTTTAGCTTATAGTTAAATAAAGGCTACCGAAAGGTAGCCTTTTTGTTTAGAAGTGCGGTTAAAAAAGATGACGGTTTTTGACCGCACTTTGCTTATTTTTTTCGTTTTGCTCGAGGATGGGCTTGATCATACACTTCTGCAAGATGTTGGAAATTCAAATGTGTATAAATTTGCGTGGTGGACAAATTACTGTGCCCTAAAAGCTCTTGAACAGCCCGCAAATCCGAACTCGCTTCCAACATGTGAGTGGCAAAAGAGTGACGTAGTTTATGTGGGTTGAGATGACTATTTAATCCTTGGCGAATTCCCCAGGTTTCCATTCGTTTTTGAATAGAACGATGAGTCAGGCGATTTCCCTGTTGACTCACAAAAAGGGCTTCATCTTTTGGATTAAATAAAGGGCGTACTTTCAACCATTGTTGAATTGCGTGAGAAGCATAACGCCCAAAAGGCACAATACGTTCTTTGTTTCCTTTACCAATCACTCTCACTTCACGTACACGAGTGTTAATACTATTGAGGTTTAATCCTTGTAATTCAGATAAGCGAAGCCCTGAGCTATACATCAATTCCATCATCGCACGATCACGCAAATCAATAGGATCTTTGCTGTCATTTGAAAGCAATTTTTGGACCTGTTCAGCATCAATATTTTTTGGTAAATGTTTGCCTTGTTTCGGCGCTGAAATACCCATTGCTGGATTCACTTTCAGTTGACCTTGCTGCACAAGATAGCTGAAGAACTGACGAAGGGCAGATAAACGTAATGCTAAGCTCTTTTCTTTTAAACCTTTCTTACGGCTTTCCGCCAAAATAAGACGAACCACACTAGGATTCACTTGCTGCCAGTGTTGAATACCTTTTTCAGCCAAAATCGCTAAAATCGCATCCAGTTGATGTTGATAATTGGTGAGCGTATGTGGGCTTACTTGGCGTTCAATTCGCAAGTAATCCCAATATTGATTGAGGAGTGTATGCATTAGAGAGTTAATTCAAACAAACTTTTTTTCGTGTTTAGTTTAAATCCTTCGCGTTCTAAAATACTCTGTTGGGCTTGGCTTAATTCTGCCACTAAACGATTAGATTGTGTATAACGGACAAACTCTTTCGCTTTAGAAATAAGGGCAGAATAAATCTCGGCCTGATGTTTATCTTCTTTTACAAAAATATCGGTTAATTGCCAATAGCGTTGTAGTTGTAAAGAGGATAAGCGAGGATAAAGTTGAACAAAACCAATCGCCTGTGCGTTTTCGTTTACAGCAACAAAAAACATGCTTTCATTAAAACGTATACGATTCGTTAAAAAAGTTAAAGTGCGGTCAGGATTTTCACTCATTCCGTTGGCAAGTCGATAGGCTTCAAAGAGTGGAGCAAGCACTTCTATATTCCATTGTTCGGCTTTGAAAATTTTCATTGTTACCAGACCTATTTTCCGT
>CAJPKS010000027.1:0-12605 GCA_905371285.1 Haemophilus sp. HMSC068C11
GCTCGGCTAACATGGGTTCTGCCATTTGTTCAATTTGAAAACCTGCAGCAATTAAATCATTAATAATCGTTGCTGTCGTGCGGGGATAAGTTTTGAAAGGTTGTCGAAACCAATTTCGCTCTCTCAATCCTTCATCACGATAATGATTTAAACGATAAGCGACTTGCTGTTTTTGCTCATTTTTTTCCCAGCGTTCCCCTTCTTTATGGCAAGTCGTAATCGGATGCTCTTGGGAAAAAACTAATGTGCCGTTAGGCTTAAGCTTATTGGCTATCATCGCTAATAAAGCGGGAAAATCCTCAATATAATGAAAAGCAAAAGAGCTGGTAATGACATCAAAATCACTTTCTGGCAATTCCGTTAATTTTTCCATCGGTAACTGATATAACGAAAAACGTCCTGAAAATTGACCGCACTTTTGCAGATCTTGTTCAGCTTGTTCTAGCATTTTAGTTGAAAGATCTGTTCCTACTACACTCGCCGCATTGTGTTCTAAATAGAGTTTTAAGTGCCCGCCCGTTCCACAACCTAGATCGAGCAATTTTTTTCCTTGTAAATCAGGTAACAGGGAAAGCATAGTCGGCTTTTCCACTATTTCATTGAGACTGATTGGGTTAGATCGAAGTTTTTGATAAAGCGCAAAGAAGTTTTCTTTATCGTAAACGCTCGTTTGGTTACTCATCTCGTTTCCTATGTAAAATTAAAAAGGGCGTATAAGATACGCCCCTACAATATTAACGCGAAAACTTATCCTGCGAAACTTGCAAACCATCCTAAGTTTGCGCCTACTTGTGCCACAATATTTAACACGCCGAATAAGATCACAAAGCCGATCATAAAATTGCCGCCATAGACTTTATAAGTTGCATTTGGGAATTTTTGACGACTGGCTTTAGCTAGCAGTGCCGGCACGATTGCTGCCCAAATAGTTGCAGCTAATCCGGCATAACCAATAGCAATCACGAAGCCATAAGGGAATTGTAAACTTAGCAATAGCGGCGGTAAGAATGTCACCAATGTGGTTTTTGTTCTGCCTAATACGCTGTCATCAAATTTAAATAAGTCGGCAATATAGTCAAATAAACCTAACGTTACCCCTAAGAATGAAGTAGCAATAGCCATATAAGCAAAGAAATTCAATACAACCGCAATGTATTCCACTTCAATATATTTGTGTAACGCTTCTAATAATGCCGATACATCACCGCCTTTTTCAATCACGGGTGCAAATTCTGTACGTGGTAAATTACCTTGTACCGCCAGCTGCCATAAGACGTAAATCACTAAGGCTAAGCCTGTACCGATAAAGATCGATTTCATCACGCGACGACCATCACGATCGTAATATTTGACGAGACTCGGTACATTTCCATGGAAACCAAAAGACACTAAACAAACAGGAAGTGCGGTCAATAAATAAGGTAAATAGCTTTGTTCACCTTCCGCAATGGTATTGAATAACACCTCTGTTTTCACTGAGCCCAATAAACCTGCGGTAGAAAGGAAGAAAGCGACTACCATCCCAACAATCAATACCGTCGTGAAACGGTCCACAGCTTTAGTGGAAAGCCACACGAAAGCCGCAAGAATAAAACAGAAAATTAAGGATCCAGAAGTACGTCCAATATCGACCGCACTTTCAGCAGAACCAAAGGCTTGATTGAGTAAGTTTTGTGTAATACCGCCGCCAGAGGTGATATAGGCATAGGTTAAAATATACAACACAAAAGCAACGGAAAGACCATTGATAATATTCCAACCTTTACCTAACAAATCTTTCACGATGGTGTCAAAGCTTGAGCCTGTAGGATAATGTAAGTTGGCTTCTAAGATCATCAAACCTGATGTGGTCATACAAAACCAGGTGTAAACCAAAGCTAGAATAGAGCCGATAAACCATACCCCCGCCGTCGAAGTTGGATTAGCGAGCATACCAGCACCAATCGCGGTACCCGCAATAATCATGGCGCCGCCTAATAAAGAAGGAGATTTTTTTATTGTCATTGTTAAGGCCTAAAATAAAAATTTGCACTATTATAGTAGTACAAATTTAAAAGACAATCTTTTTGTATCGACAAAACGCAATAAATTCATATAATCAGCCATCTCAACAAAAGGATAATTTATGAAAAAACAACTCAAAAGTTTTGCTTTTGCTGTATTAGCAGGGGCGGTTATCACGTCTTGTGCGGATTCTGCCTCAATCAATCAAGAAGCAGCAAGCAGCTATACACAAGAAATGGGGAAAATTCGCTCACAAGGTGCGATTGATACCACATCAAATACCGCAAGACGTATTCATCATGTCTTTAATAAAATGGTGCCTTATGCTAACCAACAGAATGAGACAGGCTTGGAGTTTAATTGGCAAATCAATGTCATTAAATCTAAAGAGCTCAATGCTTGGGCTATGCCTGGCGGGAAAATGGCTTTCTATACAGGTTTAGTGGATACCTTACAACTAAACGATAATGAAATCGCCGTTGTAATGGGACATGAAATGGCACATGCCTTAAAAGAACACGGTAAAGCCAAAGCCAACTTCGGCACCATGAGTGCCATTGCTGGTGCTATTGGAGGGACAGCGCTCTCTGTTGTCGTTGGAGCCGATGTGACTGATTTAGTGACACTTACTAAAGACTTTGCTTTAGATAAGCCTTACTCGCGTAGCGCTGAAACTGAAGCCGATGAAGTGGGTCTCATGTTAATGGCTCGCTCGGGTTATAATCCACAAGTCGCGCCTGGCTTATGGCAAAAAATGGCTAAAGCCTCTGGTGGTTCTAAAGGCGCACTTGATGTGTTAGCTTCTACTCACCCGAGTGATGAATCCCGTCAAGAAAACTTACAACGCTTATTACCAGAAGCAATGGAGCTTTATAAAGCGGCAAAAAATAAAAATGGCTAACTAAAATAGTCAAAAAATTGACCGCACTTTACAAATAAAAAGCGAACATGATGTTCGCTTTTTTAATCTCTCAAAGAAAACCGCACTTGAAAAATCAAAGTGCGGTTTGTTTTTATAGTATTTTCAATTAATGTTGTTCGTTAATGTGACCTTCAATTGGTTTTACATTTTCATCAAACACTGGTAACGGTTTGTGTTCGCTTGCAATGTAAGAATAAATCACTGGCAACACGAACAAGGTAAACAATGTACCGATTGCCAAACCTGCCACGATAACGATACCAATACTGAAACGAGATACCGCACCTGCACCTGTTGCATAAAGCAACGGTACAAGACCTGCAATCATCGCTGCGGTTGTCATCAGAATTGGACGTAAACGTACTTTAGCCGCTTCGGTAATCGCTTCAACACGCGTTTTACCATGATTTAACTGCTCTTCTTTCGCTACTTCACACATTAAAATACCGTGTTTTGTGATAAGACCAACTAAGGTAATCAAACCAACCTGTGAGTAGATATTTAGCGTTGTCCCTGCAATACCAATAAATCCGAAAGCATTTAAGGCTAACAATGCGCCACTCACGGCTAACGGTACGGAAATCATAATCACGATTGGATCGCGAATTGATTCAAACTGAATCGCCAAGACTAAGAAAATAATCACTACCGCAAGTAAGAACGTTACAGCAAGTGCATTACCTTCTTGTACTAACTGACGCGCTTCACTTTTAAAGTCATAGTTATAACCCTGTGGTAACGTATTTTTCGCATTGTCCTGTAACCATTGGATCGCATCACCAATTGAAGTACCCGGCATCGGTACAGCACTAATCACCGCAGAGTTTAACTGGCTGAAACGAGGCAATGTACTTGGTTGCGGTTCCAATGTAGCCGTTACCAAGCTGCTTAATGGAACAGAGGTACCATTTGCTGCGGTGATGTAATACTTATTAAAACTTTCCGGAGATAAACGATTGTCACGTTTTACTTGGGAAATAATTTTGTAAGCTCGACCATCAATATCCACACGTTCAATAGTTGCGGCAGATAAGAAACTCCCTAATGTACGGCTGATTTGTTGCATTGTAATACCGTAAGTCCCCGCTTTTTCACGGTCGATCTTAATACGCATTTGAGCGGTATCAAATTTAAGATCGAGATTGGTATAAACGAACTTGCTGGATTTTTGCATATCCTCTAAGAATTTACCCGCCACATTTGCTAAATCACCGTAGTCTTGTGATGTGCTGATCACAAAACCAATTGGAGGACCTTGCTCCCCTGTATCAATTTCTGGGAACGCAAAGCCTTGTACAGACACTTCAGGAATAGATTTCGCTTTTTCATTCAACTCATTCATGATAGCTGTTTGGCTTTTTGAGCGTTCTTTCCAATCTTTTAAAGTCACAACGTTTAAAGATTGGTTAGAGCTTGGTACCCCTGCAATCGTCATCGCAAACTGTACTTCTGGCGTATTGGTTAAAATCTCTTGATAAGGTGTCATCGCATTTTGCACGTAATCTATGTTTACGTTAGAAGGTGCAGAACCGACCGCTATAAATGCGCCCTTGTCTTCTGTAGGTGTTAATTCACTTGAAAGTGATTTAAACAACACTGGTAAGGTTGCAAAAATGATTGCCGCAAACATCAACATACATTTACGGTTTACCATCACCAAATCAAGTACATACGCATAAGCTGCATTCACTTTACTAAGGGTATGCTCTACTCGTTGTTCCAATTTACTTGGAGCCTCATTGGATTTTAGCAATTTACTGGTCATCATTGGTGAAAGCGTTAATGCTACGATACCGGAAATAAATACTGATCCAGCAAGGGTTAAAGCAAACTCTTTAAACAACGTACCCGTAATACCGCCCATTAACGCCATTGGAGAATATACCGCAATCAAGGCAATGGTCATGGAAATAACCGGAACGGCAATTTCACGCGTACCGATAATCGCCGCACGGAATGGCGTTTCACCTAACTTAATGTGGCGGTCTACGTTTTCCAATACCACAATCGCATCATCCACCACCAAACCGATGGCTAGAATCAATGCTAGCAAAGTCATCAAGTTAATGGAGAAATCAAATGATTGAAGCAACATGATTACCCCAATTAATGAAATCGGAATAGTGATAAGCGGGATTAAAATCGCGCGGAATGAACCAATAAACATGGTAATCACCACCAACACGATTATCGTTGCCTCAACAATCGTTTTGATTACGTCATTAATTGAGTTATTAATCGCAATTGTACGGTCATATAAGATGTCAGATTCAATAGCATCCGGCAGATTATTTTTAATACTGTCATATAGCGGACGCACTTTCGCAGCTACCGTTAATGGGTTTGCTGACGAAGTTGGATTAATCGCTAATACAACGGAATCTGCGCCATTCGCTACCGCACGTGAGCTATCGCTTGATTTATTTAATTCAATATCAGCGATATCGCGTAAACGTACTAACTTATCACCGTTAGACGTCACAATTAAGTTACCTAATTCTTCAACCGATTTTGTCGTGGTTTCTACTTTGTTTTTATAGGTTACAAAATAGCCATTATCATTACCTGCTGCTGTTTGAATGTTATTCGCTGATAATGCGGACATCACTTGTGTGGCAGAAAGGTTTTGAGCTGCCATTTTTTCTGGGTCTAACCAAACACGAAGCGCGTACTCTGATGCACCAAAAATATCTACACTTGCCACCCCTTCTACGGTAAAGAATTGTGGTTTTACTACACGTTGAATATAGTCTGTTACTTGGCTTGCATCGAGTTTGTTAGAACGGAAACTAATATACATAATCCCCGAACCACCGGTTGATGAAGAAATCGTTGGATCTTCAATACCACTTGGCAATTCAGAACGAACTGAGTTAACTTTAGCTAAAACATCTGCCAAAGCCGCATTCGGATCCGTATTTAATTTCATTTTTACGGTGACAGTTGACGTACTTGGGCTAGAGCTTGAAGACATATAGTCCACATTATCCGCTTGCGCTACCGCCTCTTCAATTTTGGAAGTAACAAACGCTTGAATTAAGTTTGCATCCGCCCCTGGATATACTGTGGTCACCGTAATCACCGTCGTGGTCATTTTCGGATATTCGCGCACAGCTAATTTCGAGATTGCTTGTAATCCTAAAATAATGATTAACAAGCTAATCGAAACTGCCAAAACAGGACGACGAATAAATATATCGGTAAATTTCATTCGCTTTTCCTAATTAAAGATTCGTTTTATTCGCAGGTTGCTCAGTACCTACGCCCGCTTTATCTGCAACAGACACTAATGAGCCGTTACTTAAGTTTTGCTGACCACCCGTCACAATTTTATCGCCAACTTTGACTTCATCGCCTTTTAATTGCGCATAAATGCCTTGACGATCTTTAGTAAACACAGTGATTGATTTTGCACGGTACATATTTGCCGCTTTTTCTGCGCCGCCTAATTTCTCAATATCTTCATCGGAAAGTGCGGTCAAAATATAAAGCGATTCGCCATACATGTTGTAGCTCACTGCCACTTGTGGCACAACGATTTGATTATGCTCAGTTGGTAAAGCAACATTTAAGCGAGTAAACATACCGGATAATAATTTTGCTCCATCTTCTGGTTCAAACGTTGCTTGAACATCGACTAAACCCGTTGAAGAATTAATTGCTGGCTCAATTGCAGTAACTTTCGCAGCAAAGGTTTCACCTTTTCGCGCATCTGCTGTAGCCGTTACTTTTTGACCGATATGCAATTTATCCAATAGGTTTTGCGCAATCGCAAAATCCACTTTCATTGAAGAACGATCTTCCACACGCACAATTTCAGTACCGTTTGAAACGTATTGACCAACATTCACTTTCACAATACCCGCTTTACCATCAAATGGTGCGACGATTTGGCGACGTTCAATTGTTGCTTTTAATGACTCAATATTTGCCGCTTGTGCTTCATAAGCTGATTTTGCATTATCTAATTCTTGACGAGAAACTGCACCACTGCCCGCTAGATTTGCATAACGTTGATAAGTTTGACGTAATGACACCACTTGAGCTTGGGCCGCTTGTAAGCTTGCACGCTCAACTGAACTATCTAACTCAACTAACAAATCCCCTTTTTTCACGCTCTGTCCATTTTGCACGAGCACTTTAGACACCGTTCCTGCACTTTGAGCGCTTAACATTGCCCCTTGATTCGGACGAACAAGACCTGTCGTTTCAATGATTGGCGTCCATTCTGAAGCCTTAACTGTCATTGCAGTCACAGGAGAGGCTGTTTCTGGTTCATTTGCTAAGAAATCAGCAATGCCTTTTGCCTTCATTTGATTAAGGAAAATCATTGCTGCAAAAATTAACACAAATACGCCTAACGCTAATTTCAAAAAGAAAACGTGTGAACGCTTTGGTTTATCAGTTTGAGTTATACTCATTTGGAAAACTCCATTAAGACAATAAAATGACTATTTCTGAATTGCACGCCAAGAGCGTTCAATGACAGATTCTAACACAACATCGGTAACCGCTATACCGAGAAATTTGTTATCTGAGGCTAAAACTATTGCAGTATCTAGACTCAGCAAAAATAAAATTCGAGGTTCTAAATTAGCTAACACATTTGCTGCTTGTCCATTGAGACAAAACTGATCCCAGCACGAATGCTCCATTTCTTTGCAGGTTTCAATAAACTCCAGCAAAGATTTATACTGGTTCATATTTGACAAAACCGTTGGATTTTCTTGAAGAAAATGCCAAATATTCCACCACATTTTTCTGTATTGTTCGAAAAAAGGTTGATTTTCATCAAAACCTTCTTCAATCGCCATAACAAACTTATTGAACACTCGACGAGCAAATTGTGCTAATAACTCGTCTTTACTCTTAAAATAAAGATAAATCGTACCCGCTGCGATGCCAGCTTCCTTGGCTAACTTATGCATAGAAAGATAATGTAATCCTTCTTTTGCCATAAGACGATCTGTTGCATCAAAGATCTGCTCGCTGACATCAAGCTTCGTTTTAGAGGCTTTTACTTGTCGCATAATAAAAAATTAAATTCTTAGAGTTATATATGAGAAAGGTCATTTAAGATGAACATCAAAAATGAATAAACGTTCATTTTATTGATTTTTCGTTTTTTGGCAAGTGAAAATATAAAAAAAGTGCGGTTATTTTTAACCGCACTTTTAAATTCTGAATTACATTCCAATCACTACGCAACTCGCCACTGATTTTGCTTTATCTTGTGCTGCTGTTGCTGCATCTCGACTACTAAATGGTCCCACGCGTACGCGGTTCCATTCTTCACTTGTCGCAATTTGTGCATTTACGCCAGCCATCGCTAGACGACCTTGTAAGCTTTCTGCTTGTGCACGATTTTTAAATGCTCCACATTGCAAACCAAATTTTTTGCCGCCAGCCTGTACTTGTTGTTCAGCGGGTTTCGGTTCTGCTTTTTTTGGTTGCTCTGTTTTAGCCGGTTCTGTTTTTACAGGTTCCGCTTTTACCACTTCCGCTTTTTTAGGTTGTTCAGGCTTTTTAACTGGCTCAGGCTTTTTCGCTTCTGGTTTTGCTGTTTGCTGAGCTGGCTGAGCTTGAGCTGTCTGTGCAGGTTGAGCTTGCTGTGCTTGAGCAGCCGCTTTTTCTGCATTCGCCGCTTCTTGCTCTTTACGTTGAGCTTCTAACTTTTTCGCTTCTTCTGCTGCCTTTTGCTCTTTTTCCATTTGAATCAGCACTTGACGCTGTTCTTCCGTCAAACGCATATTTTTTTCAACAGAAGAAGGATTATTATCCACCGGCACAGTACGGGTTTCTAATTCTTTAATATAGTGCCATACTTCTTCTGGACGATTCGGCAACACGCTTTTCGGTTGCGGTTTTTCTGGTTGAACCGTTGTTGTCACTACAGGTTCAGGCGTTTTACTTTTTAAGAAGTAAAGCCCTAAACCAAAACCTAATACCGCCACCAACGCAAGACTAATTAAGGTATTACGATTAAAACGTTTCTTTGCTTTCTTTTTATTATTTTTTGAGCCGCTTCGACCGGCAAAATCTCGATGAGCCACGATAAAATCCTAAAATATTCGATAAATTAAACTTAGAGTATAAAAAACGCTTAATTCTACTGAAAAACTATGCATTTTTCTAGGGAATTTTTGTTAACTCAAATCCAATGGATCTACATCTAAAATCAACCGCACTTGAGAAGATTTTATCAACTCTGGTGAATATCGACTTAATGCCGCCTGTAATTGTTTCCGAGAAGCGTGTTGTAATAGCAACTGCCAACGATACTGCCCCGCTTTTTTGCTGAACGGTGCGGGAATCGGTCCCAACACTTGCAAGCCTTCTATTTTTTGTTCATAGAAGAAAGAGGCTAATTGCGACAATGCATTTTCCGCCTCTTCAGAATGACGACATTGTGCTTTAAACAACGCTTGGAAACTAAACGGAGGCAAGCCCATATTATGACGTAACTTCAAGGTTTCTTCTGCAAAGGCTTGGTAACCCTTTTCAAGCAAGGTGGTTAATAACGGATGATCCGGATAATGTGTCTGCAAAACCACTTCGCCCTGTTTTTCAGCTCTGCCTGAGCGCCCTGCAACTTGTACATAAAGCTGCGCTAAACGTTCTTCGGCTCTGAAATCAAGAGAAAATAAGGCATTATCTACATTCACTAAAGCAACCAAAGTGACATTCGGAAAATGGTGTCCTTTAGCTAACATTTGTGTGCCAATTAAAATCTGACTTTTACCTTGCTGAATATCCTCTAAATAACCTTCAAGCTTGCCTTTTCGTGCAGTGCTATCACGATCGATACGTGCAATATTATATTGAGGGAAACGTGCTTTTAGGGTTTCCTCCAGTTGTTCTGTACCTAAACCCGTTGTGACTAAATGCGTTGAACCGCAATGGCCACATTGCATCGGCACTGTTTTTTGTGCACCACAATGATGGCAGCGTAAAACGCGCTGATGTTGGTGATAAGTATAAGGTTTTTCGCAATGATGACATTCATCAATCCAACCACATTCATGGCATAACAACACAGGGGCAAATCCACGTCGATTAAGGAATAACAACACTTGATTACCTTTTTCTAAGTGTTCTTGCATACGTTGTAATAGTGGTTCGGATAAGCCGTTTTGAATTCGTTGATGTTTTAAATCAATCACAAACTGGCGAAGTGCGGTCGCATTTCCGGCTCTTTTTGATAAGACCAAATGATGATATTTGCCATTTTGTACGTTATTCACACTTTCCAAACTTGGTGTGGCAGAACCTAATAAGATAGGAATATTGAGTTTTTGAGCAAGCACAATGCCTAAATCTCTCGCATGATAACGCCAACCATCTTGCTGTTTAAACGAGCCGTCATGTTCTTCATCTAAAATAATTAAGCCGAGATCTGAAAATTGGGTGAAGAGCGCTGATCTCGTACCGATCACGATTGCACTTTGCCCCGTTCTTGCACGCTCCCAGACATTTAAGCGTTGCGTATCATTCAAGTTGGAATGCAATACATCAATTTCCACATTAAAACGAGCTTGGAACCGTCTCACAGTCTGAGGGGTAAGCCCAATTTCAGGAACAAGCACTAAAACCTGCTTGCCTTTCTTTAAGATTTCTTCAATATATTGCAGATAGATTTCAGTTTTGCCCGAACCGGTCGCCCCCTCTAACAACCACACATTAAAGCCTTCTTGGAAAAGCTACTGGCTAAATGCAAGGGCTTGTTGCTTGTTTAAGGTCAATCGGTTATCAAGATTAACTAAAGGATTATCCCCTAGAGCTTGCTGCCAACTTTTTTGTTCAGTAGACACAATAATCTCTTCCACATAATCTTTGCCTTTAAGGGCTGACCAAATTGCGGAACTGATCTCATTGTTACCTTTTTCTAGATCTTGCGTTAGCAACAAATTTAAGGCTTCAATTTGTTTTTTAGCGCGTTTTAATGCACCCAATTCTAACGCTTGTTTTCCAAGGTCCGTAATACGCCAAAAAGTGCGGTCATTTTTAACCGCACTTTCTCCATTACGAAGTTTTACCGGCAACGCTTGAAACAACACATCGCCTAAGGCAGCACGATAATAATTAGCGGACCAAGCCAACCAATCCCACGTAGTCGAATTAAAGAGTGATTCAGCATCAAGCACATCAATAATCGGTTTTAACTTTTCTTTTGCGACATCCGAAGAAACAGGCAAATCAACCACGATCCCGACTCGTTTTTGCGAACCAAAAGGCACCAACACGCGTCCACCAACGATTGGTGTCAAGTCGGGCGAATAGAGATAATCAAAAAATCGGGGAAGCGGTACGGCTAATGCAACTCGGACAATATTCATAACAAAAAACAATTAAAAATTTTCGCTATTATACGGGAATTAGGTGGAAAAATCCCACAACCTTGCCTTTTAGTGTATAATCGCCGCCAATTTTAATTAAGCGAATAAAAACCATGACAGAAGCGCAAAAAACCTTTGCTGATCAAAAACGTAAAACCGTTGAAACGGCTGAATTTACAGAAGATGGTCGTTATAAACGTAAAGTTCGCAGCTTTGTGTTGCGGACGGGTCGCTTAAGTGATTTTCAAAAAAATATGATGAACGATCACTGGGCTGATCTTGGATTAGATTATCAAAACGCCCCTTTTGATTTTGCCGCGATTTATGGCAATACCAATCCCGTTATATTAGAAATTGGTTTCGGTATGGGCAAATCATTAGTGGATATGGCTGAAGCCAATCCTGATAAAAATTATCTCGGTATTGAAGTGCACACGCCTGGTGTGGGTGCCTGTATTGCTTATGCGGTAGAAAAAGGCGTGAAAAACCTTCGCGTAATTTGCCATGATGCCACTGAAATTTTACGTGATTGTGTGAAAGACGGCGAATTGGGCGGTTTACAGCTTTTCTTCCCAGACCCTTGGCATAAAGCAAAACATCATAAACGCCGCATTGTTCAACCGCACTTTGTAGAGCAAGTCGTTCAAAAATTACAACCAAATGGCTTTATTCATATGGCAACGGACTGGGAAAACTATGCGGAACAAATGCTCGAAGTCCTTTCAGCCAATGAAAACTTAATCAATACTGCCGAACAAGATTATATTCCACGTCCTGATTTCCGCCCTCTCACAAAATTTGAGGCGCGCGGTCATCGCTTAGGTCACGGCGTGTGGGATTTATACTTTAAGAAAAAATAATCATCGAGATGATGACGATACCCATTACCTTAACATAGGAGAACATTGAAATGACAACTCGTAATCAACGTCAACGTAAAAAACTTCACTTAGCAGAATTCCAAGAATTAGGCTTTTTAGTGAATTGGCAATTTGCTGAAGGTACCAGCATCGAAACTATCGATGAAACCGTTGATCGTTTTATTGCTGAAGTGATTCAACCAAACGGCTTAGCTTATGAAGGTAGCGGCTATTTACATTGGGAAGGCTTAGTTTGCTTAGAGAAAATCGGTAAATGTGATGAAAGCCATCGTCAATTAGTGAAAAAATGGTTAGAAGAAAATAAATTACAACAAATCGAAATCAGTGAATTATTCGATATTTGGTGGGATTACCCAACCCAAAACGCATAATATTTTAAACTCACTTCAGGGCGGATTATCCGCCCTATTTAATAATCATTTTCACTTATATTTTAACAATTTATTTACATCCCTAATTTCC
>CAJPKS010000028.1:0-12320 GCA_905371285.1 Haemophilus sp. HMSC068C11
AATGCAATCACTTTATTTTTCGGGAATTTTAGCGACAGATTTTTAACCACGAGTTTATCTTGATAACCTAAAGATAAATTATTGATTTCAATGCTCATTATTTAGTTCTCATCAATAAGTAGAAGAAATATGGCGCACCGATAATCGCGGTCAGAATACCCGCGGGGAGTTCAGTTGGTGGGTCAATCACCCG
This sequence comes from Haemophilus sp. HMSC068C11, assembly GCA_905371285.1. Lineage (GTDB taxonomy): Bacteria > Pseudomonadota > Gammaproteobacteria > Enterobacterales > Pasteurellaceae > Haemophilus_D. Next base: position 194 of record CAJPKS010000028.1, read on the forward strand.
CGCCAAAATATCCGAAAGTTGTAATAAGAGGGCGCCAATAATCAAGGCCGCCGGTAATAGAGTGCGATGTCTGCCACCGACTAAACGACGAGCAAGATGCGGAGCAACCAAGCCTAAAAAGGCAATCGGACCGCAAATTGCCACGGCTGTAGTGGAAAGGGCTACCGCCAATACTAAAACGCTGATTTGCACTTTATTTACGGTTACGCCCAAGGTGGAGGCTTTGTTTTCACCTAAACCAAGGGTATCGAGATCGCGACAGAAAATAAATGGTAAGGGCAGCAATACCACTAACCATGGCAATACCACATTCAAATAAGACCAGCTGCGTCCCCATAGGCTTCCTGTTAGCCATAACATTGCCGTATTGATCTCGACCGGATTGGTAAGCATCAGATAATGACTAATGGCTGCCCATAATGCGGAAAGTGCGACCCCAATGATTGCCATTTTGATAGGGCGGAAGTTAAAACCGCACACGATCCATAAAATGACAAAAGAGAGTACGCCGCCTAAAAAGGCAAAAATTGGCATCCAGTAAAATGCTAAGTTTGGTAAGAACATCAATACCGAAACGGCAACCAATCCAGCCGCGTTGTTAATCCCTAAAATATCGGGAGAGGCAAGCGGATTACGCACCACGCTTTGCACTAACACGCCAGAAATCGCTAAGGCGCCGCCTAATAAAATCGCTAATACTGCACGGGGGAGACGATATTCCATCAAGGTAAAATAGTTTTTATCATCGGGTTGAAAGGCCGCCCAAATTTCCTCAAAGGAAAGCGTGTAAGTGCCAAGGCGAATACTTAATCCAAAGAGTAGTACCATCAAACTAAGCGTAATGACATAAAAGCCGATAGCGCGAAAAGATACATGAGAAGCTCGCATTAGTGTCTTCCTCTGGCAAATAATACAAAGACTGGGGCACCGATTAAGGCAAGCACCGCACCGGCAGGCACTTCGCTAGGGAAGTTGACCGCGCGGGCAATGGTATCTGCAGCCAGCATTAAAATTGCGCCGAGTAACATCGCCATGGGGAGCGATTTTCGCAAGTCATAACCAATCCAATAGCGGGCAAGATGGGGCACGAGTAAGCCAATAAAGGCCACAGGGCCAGCAACACTCACACTAGAACCCACAATCAATAACGCCATGATGTTAGCGTACCAACGTAAACGGAAGAGATTGATGCCTAGGGAACGAGCGGATTCATCGCTTAAATTGAGTAAATTTAAACGGCTGGCAAAAAACAGGCAGAAAAGTGCGGTCAAAATAAAGAACGGAAATAACGTCAATAATTCATTCCAACGGGCATGTGCAATGCCGCCAGCTAGCCAACTCATAATACCGAAGGCATGATCTTCCGCGATAATCAGCACCAATTTCGTGAGCGCGGCACAAAGTAGTGATACGGCAATCCCCGCTAAAATCACTCGGCTACGATCTCCACTGTTGTCTTTCCAACCATTGCTGATCAGCATTACCACAAACCAACTCAGACCGCCACCGATACTAGCCACTAAGGCAATGCTATAACCAGAAAGAATCAGGGGGCTAAACGCACTGGTGGTCACCATGGCAAGACTGGCTCCCGAGTTCACGCTAAGTAAGGTAGGCGAGGCAAGTGGATTGCGCGTAATGGTTTGTAACAACGCCCCTGCCACCGCAAGATTGGCACCTAAAATCATGCCAACTAATGCGCGCGGTAAGCGTAAATCGGTTACCGTAATTTTGGCAATTTCATCGCCATCAGGGAGGAACGCTTGTAACGCTGCAAGCGGTCGAATTTCGATGGGATAATACAAAAACAGGCTTCCCCATAATAGGAAAGCCAGAATAATAAGGGGGAGTCCCCAACGGAAAGTGGACTTCATCATTATTTTTGTTTCACGAAACCTTCAATTTGTTTTGCCATAATTTTGCTCGCTTCTAAGCCACGACCACGAGCCCACATGTCGGCGTCAACGCTGTAAACATGGTTTGCTTTTACGGCAGGAATGGCTTTCCAAAGTGGCTCAGCTTCCCATTTGCGCGCGATACTTTCATCACGATAATGGGCGATGAACAAGTATTCCGGTTTTTCCATTACTAATTGTTCAAGGTTGATTTCTACGAAAGCTTGATCACTATTGAGTTTGGTTGGGGCAAAACCTAATGTCGTTAAGAAACTACCCACATAGCCATTGTCATTTTGGATATTAAATTTATCTTCTCGGGAAGTACCAAATGAGGCTTTTTTGCCTTGTACACCTAGATTTTTTGCAATGTTGGCAATGTAATCATTATGTTCATTGATCTTCGCTTTCATTTCGGCGCTTTTACCCACTAAATCACCAATTTTCTGCGCAGTTTCAAGATTTTCTTGGTAGCTTTCATGACGGGAATCAAACATCACTGTTGGCGCAATTTTTTTCAATTCTTCAAACACCGCTGTGTGACGGGAAGGATCGGCAATAATTAAATCGGGTTTGAGGGAAGCAATCACTTCAAGACTCGGTTGAGAACGCGTGCCAACGGATTGCCATGCAGCAATTTTTTCGCGCACTTGTGGCAGAATACGATCGATTTTGTTATCGTCAGCCACACCCACTGGGCTTACACCGACTTGGGCTAAAGCATCCACAAAAGAATATTCCAATGCCACAACACGGCTTGGGGTTTTATCAAGGGTAAATTCACCTTTCGCATCTTTAACCGTCACTGCACTAGCAAATGCGGATACCATTAATAATGCAGAAGCTAAAGTGGTTTTGAATAATTTTTTCATATTGTGTCCTCAATAATAAAAAGCATTAGGATTATACATTCAAACAATGTTATTGGGAATAGTTATATTTTAGCTATTTGGTCGGATTTCTCTATTTTGCCCGCATTCTAGCAAGCAAGCTGACAGCGATAATGATGACTAATGAACCAATCCAGAAATTTAGGCTTGGTACGTTATCCCAGAAGAGCCAGTCACAGATGCTGGAGAAAATTACGCCAGTAAAAGCAAAAGGCGTAATGACATTGGCAGGGGCGTATTTAAAGGCGCGAGTGAGTAATAATTGGAAAATAAGACCGAATCCGCCCACTAAAAGCAGTAATGTGAATCCATGTAGTGTTGGTATTTCCCATTGAGTAATAAAAAAGAGTGGCAATAAAATCGAGCCTAATAAGTGGAAGTAAAACACGATATTTTTAGGTGAGTTGTGTTTATTGAGCTCTTGTAAGCTGATAAATGCCATGGCCGCCAATACTGCAGCACCTAACGCATAGCCTACATGGATAGGGTTGATATTCATTGAACCGTTGGTCAGCATAATGATGGATACACCGATAAACCCCATAAAACTGCAAGCTAATACTTTTAATGGTGTTCTGACTTTAAAGAAAAACAGCAATAAAGGCACAAAAAGTGCGGACGTATTCATCAATAAAATTGCAATGGAAATCGGTAAATATTTAATGGCGTAGAAGGTTAGCAACATACTGGCAATGCCGGCGAGGTTGCGCAAAACGAGAAATTTCCATTGCGACATATCGACTTTGAAATCTCCATCTTTAATTAAAAAGGGGAGGAGAAACACAAAACCAATAAAGAAACGGGAAAATAAAATTTCACTGGACGGTAATTCATCGGAGGCGTATTTTACAAAGACGCCCATTAAGGCAATGCTGATGTAAGCTAACACCATACAAACAACAGCTTTTTGATAATTATTGCGGAGATGAATGTTTGGCATAAAGGTTCCTTGCACAACGTGCGGTAAAAAATTGCCTTATTTTGTAAGAAAATGGGCTTGTCTTCGTCTAATGAAATGTAGTTGAAGATTTTTCTATAATAAGGAAAGAAAATGAAATATACAAAAACATTTCTCATATTGACCGCACTTTTTAGCGGTTTGCAAAGTAGTTTAACGTATGCTGATAATCCAACTTCATCAAAGGAGCAAAAAATGACAATGGAAAGTAAACAAGAACAACGAATTATTTATCTTGCTGGTGGTTGTTTTTGGGGACTAGAAGCTTATATGGAACGCATTCAGGGCGTGATCGATGCGGTTTCGGGTTATGCTAATGGAAAAGGTGATACCACCAACTATCAATTATTGCATGCGACAGATCATGCAGAAACCGTGAAAGTAACTTACGATCCAAACAAAATTTCGCTAGATAAATTGTTGCAATATTATTTCCGAGTTATCGATCCAACCAGTATCAATAAGCAAGGCAATGATCGTGGCAGACAATATCGCACGGGCATTTATTATCAAAATGAGCAAGATAAAGCCGTTATTGAAGCGGCATTGAAAACCTTACAAAGTAAATATCAAGAATCGATTCAAATTGAAGTAGAACCGCTGAAAAATTATGTGGAGGCGGAAGAGTATCATCAGGATTATCTAAAGAAAAATCCGAATGGTTATTGCCATATTGACATCAAAAAAGCGGATGAGCCATTAATTGATGATAAAAAATACCCAAAACCAAGTGATGCAGAATTAAAGCAAAAATTGACCGCACTTCAATATGATGTGACGCAAGGCAAACATACCGAACGCTCTTTTAGTAACGAATATTGGGATAATTTCGCGCCGGGTATTTATGTGGATATCACCACGGGAGAACCGTTATTTTCTTCTAAAGATAAATTTGAATCAGGTTGCGGCTGGCCAAGTTTTACCAAACCGATTGCCGCTGAAGTGGCAGAGTATCAAAGAGACAATAGCTTTAATATGACTCGTATTGAGGTGTTAAGTCGCAGTGGTCATGCCCATTTAGGCCATGTGTTTGATGATGGTCCGCGTGATAAAGGTGGTTTGCGTTATTGCATTAACAGCGCATCGATTAAGTTTATTCCATTAGATGAAATGGAAAAACAAGGCTATGGCGATTTGATTCCCTTTGTGAAATAAGAGGAAAAAATGAAAAAAATATTGACCGCACTTTTATTGTTTGTGAGCTCATTGAGTTTCGCACAAGAGAAGGTATCTTTGGCGGATATCCCCTTGAAAACGTTGGATAATCAAACTGTCTTTTTATCACAATATCAAGGCAAACCACTGTATATCAAAATGTGGGCATCTTGGTGTCCAATTTGCTTAGCAGGCTTAGCGGAAATTGATGATCTTAGTGCAGAAAAAAATCTTAGTTTTAATGTGATTACGATTGCCTCACCTGGACAAAAGAACGAGCAAAATAGCCAAAAATTTATCAATTGGTATAAAGGTCTAGATTACAAAAATGTCACGGTATTATTGGATGAAAAGGGTGAAATTATTAAACGTGCTAATGTGTTAGGCTATCCGTTTAATTTGCTCTTGGATAAGGATTTAAATCTTATCAAAGCGCAGCCAGGTCATTTGAATTCAGATCAAATTAAACAATTTGTGAAAGAATAAAAAAGTGCGGTCATTTTTGACCGCACTTTTTATATTGGTTTGATTATGCAAATGCCTGTAATTCAGGGTTGATTGGGGTTTCAGCGATGTTGTTCACATAGTTACATAATGTGGCGAGGCTGACACCTAAAATCACATCAATGGCATTTTCTTGAGTATAACCTGCATCAAAGAACGCTTTAAGCTGTGCTTCAGTTAATTTTGCTTTTTGCAAAATAACGGCAAGGGTGAAACGCGCTAAAGTATCCAGTTTTTTATCACTTTCAATACGAGCAGTTGCACGAATTTGGTTTACAAGCTCTTCTTCAAGTTTTAATACTTTTAAAGCGATCTTCGTGTGGCCAGCTACACAGAAACCACATCCATTGACTACGGCAGCGGTAATTTGCACCACTTCGCGTTCTGTTGCCGTTAAGCTGTTACGACCATTAATACCGCCTACCGTGCGATAAGTTTCAAGTGCAGTAGGGGCATTCGCGAGAACACCAATTAAATTTGGAATAAAACCATTTGCATTTTGTACGGCTTTTAAGGCTTCTTGTGCTGCTTCAGGTGCTGATTCAATGGTGTGAATTTTAAATTGAGACATAAACTACTCCTAAGGGATAAATCATAAATTTCCGCTTGATAATACCTTTCTAGCTTAAATAAGAAAAAGAAGAAAAGCTTATTTCATATAGCCAAAAGTTATGATTATTCTTGGGTAAACCAATCTTCTGTTTTTGTATTTACGTCAAATACTTGTCCTAACAATGGCGTAAGTGTATTCACGCCCAGTGTTCTTGCCATTGGTACGCTTTTAAGTACAGGCTCATTCCACGTATGCAAGGCAAGGGGATAAGCGCCCCAGTGAATAGGCATAAATCTTGTTGGTTGTAGTTTTGCCGCGAGTTGTGCGGTTTGCTCAGGGAAAAGATGGTTATTGGGCCATCTTTCGTCATATTGTCCGTTCTCGATAAACGCAATATCAATTTTGCCAACACGGCTGACAATTTCATCAAAATGTTTGCCTTGGGCGGAATCACCATGGAAGTAAAAACGTTCTTCATTTTGACCGCGCTTATGCTCTATTAAAAAACCAGACCATAATGCTTTGTTATGATCAAACAAGCCACGGCTAGAATCATGTCTTGCAGGTAATGCAGTATATTTTACGCCATTTCGTTCAGTACTTTGCCACCAGTCTAACTCAGTAATTCTAGCTGCATCTATTCCCCATTTTTGTAAAATTACGCCCATTCCTAAAGAAACCACAAAATGACTTTGCGTTTTCATTAATTTCTCGATGCTTTCTTGTTCTAAGTGATCATAATGACTATGTGAAAGCAGCACGACATCTATAGGCGGTAATTCTTCAATTTCTGCCACGGGTGGTTGAAAACGGTGCATCATTATTGGTACAGGGGACGCACTATTTCCAAAAAGCGGATCGGTAATGATGGTTTGATTGCCAATACGCATAAGTAGCGTCGAATGTCCAAACCACATAAATCGACTCTGTTCAGCTGGCGCTAATAACTCGGTCCAATTTGGTTTGACCGTTGGCAATGGTTTTTTCGGGTGAAAATCTTTTTCATAAAATGTCATTTCCCAAAGCGCACTTGCAACATTTATTGGTGCGCGTTGAGGTTCTGCATTATAGAAAGTTTGTGTATCAGGATCATAATGATCGCTCTTCGGATATACCGGATAAGTTGGCAGATAAAACCAATAGGTGACAAATGTGGCAATTCCCGCAAGAGTAATGAGTTTCTTTGTATGTCTCATCTTTAAAGGATATTTTCCAAATATAAATTTGGCAGCATTATACCTTTAAATGTGTTTTGACGACAGACAGTAATCTCTCTAACTCTTTTTTGCCTTTTTCGGAAAGGACTTTGTTGTCGCGCAACATTTGGGTGGCACGAGCTTCAATAAAGCGAAGGTAATCACTGTTTTGGGTTTCTTGGAATTGCTTTTCGGCTAACTGCATTTCGGTGAAATCTTTATTGGTTTGAGCAAGCAGCACTTTTTGTCCGATTAATACAATTAATGCGGCAATTAAAGCGATGACGGCGCCATAGCCATTAGTAGGATAATAAAGAATGCCCGCCAGAACAAAAAGTGCGGTCACTAAATTGGATGAATTTTTGATATAGCCTTCAGCCGGTGGTGGTTTGATGAGATCTTTCAGGTTCATAGGATTTATATGTCATGCTAAAAATTTGCCTTCCCTCAAGCGAAAGAGGGAAGGCAATATCATAATATATTATGCTAACACACCAAAATGATAGCCTAAAATACCCACGCCGAATAAGGCGAAGATGATGTACATGGCGTTGACTTTTTTACGTAATAAATACATACATAAGAAAGTTAAACCTAACGCTGCAAGGCCTGGGAGAAGATCGTTTAACACGCTTTGTACGGTGGTCACCACTTCTTCGCCCATTTGGTTTTTATAGCGGGAAAGTTCTAATGGAATATTAATGCTCGTCCATTTCGATACCAGTGAACCCATGACAAAGAGACCGAGGATAGACGCCCCCTGCGTCAATTTTTGTAAGCGGCCGCCACCCATATCGTTAACGATGGTGGTACCTTTTTCATAGCCATATTTAAAGCCATACCAACGGGTTAAACCGCGGCAAAGGTTGATACCGATGAAGAAAAGTAATGGCCCTAAAAGGCTACCAGTAAGGGCTAAGCCCGCACCAAGTGCCGCGAGTACAGGACGTAATGTACCCCAGAAAATTGGGTCACCCACACCGGCTAATGGTCCCATTAAACCGACTTTCACCCCGCTGATTGCGGAGTCATCAATATCGTTGCCATTCGCGCGTTCTTGTTCCATCGCGGCGGTTACACCGATGATAGATGATGCCACCCAAGGTTGGGTGTTGAAGAATTCTAAGTGGCGTTTTAATGCGGCAGCTTGATCTTCTTTTTTGCTGTAAAGACGTTTAATAGCTGGGATCATCGATACACAGAAACCCATTGCTTGCATACGTTCAAAGTTGAAGGAACCTAGCAAGAAAGTTGAACGCCAGTAAGTGCTACGAATATCGCCTTTTGTTAATGATTTTTTAGTTTGTTCAGTCATAATTTCTTCCTTATAGTCCTTCAAGTTCATCGTCAGCTAATTCACGTTTTGCAACTGCTTGTGGTGCAGTAGATTGATGGAAACGTGGGTTCAATTGAATGTAAATCATCGCTAAGCATGTGCCTAAAATACCGAGACCGACAAGGTTGTAATTGGTGAAAGAGGCGATCACGAAGCCTAGGAAGAAGAATGGCATTAATGCGCCTGCACGCATCATATTGATGACCATCGCATAACCGACGACCACGATAAAACCACCAGCGATTTGTAAACCGCGAGTAACCACTTCTGGAATCGCGTTCAATGCTTCGGTTACCGTATCCGTACCTGCTACTAACGCAACGAAGAAGGTTGGAATTGCCACGCGTAACGCTTGTAATGCAAGGCCGCTAAAGTGACAGAATTCAATACCTCGGAAGTTCGCTTTTGCGGCAAAATCATCGGCTTTGTGTTGAAGGAAGATAGTTAAAGTACGAACGAAGATGGTTAATACTTGACCTGCCGCCGCTACCGGAATCGCAATCGCTAATGCGCTCCCTTTATCTTGTCCGCCTTTGATGACAAGGATAGTCGCAATCACACTGGCTAATGCCGCATCTGGTGCCATTGCTGCACCCACGTTCATCCAGCCTAATGCCACTAATTCAAGGGTACCACCGACAATAATACCGGTTTCTAAATCACCTAATACTAAGCCGATTAGGGTACAAGCAACTAAAGGACGATGGGTTTGACGTTCGTCCAATACACTCCCCATTCCGCAAATGGCGGCAACGAGCGTGACTAAAATAATTTCCATTGTTGTCATAATGAATTGTCCTCGTAATTAAAATTGAATCGCATCAAGCTCTTTGTGTGTGAGCATTGATTTCGGGCTGCTCGCCACTTGTTGTAAGCTTAATTCCACGCCTTTATCTAAAAGCTGTTTAAATGCCGCTACATCTGTTGGGTTGACGGCAACGGCTTGAGAAATAAGTTTATCGCCTTCGCGATAGGTCATACCGCCCACATTGACCTTATCAATTTTCACGCCACCCTCGATTAAACGCAGGATGTCCGTTGGGTTGGTCACTAACCAAAGAATATTTTTACCTGCATATTTCGGGTTGTGATACACCTTAATGGCTTTTTCCACAGGAATCACATAAGCTTTCAAATGTTCAGGCGCGATTTGGAGTAATAAATCACGACGAAGCGCATCATTCGCCACATCATCATTTATCGCAAAAATCGCTTCACATTTCACTGCTTTCGCCCAAGAGGTTGCCACTTGACCGTGGATTAAACGACTATCAATACGCAACAAGGAAATGTTCATATTGCCAGAAAGTGCGGTTGGATTTGGAGAGGTTTTTGGTGCTTCAGCTGGTTTAGAGGCTGGCGTTGGAGCAGGCTTGCTTTCTTTAGGTTGACGGAAGGATTTCACGGCAGCGACCCCGACTTCTTTCGCGGTTTCTACCAATTCATCTAAGCTAGCGCCATCTTTAGCATCAAGTACTTCTAGCAACATCGGTAGATTAATGCCGGTGACGATATCGGTATTATCCCTTTCACTGGCAACTCGGCTTGCCGCGTTATAAGGGCTACCACCAAATAAATCGACCAAAAAGAGCACCGGTTCATTTTCAGGCAGCGTGGCAATAATCGCATTGTATTTCTCGATTAAATGCTCACCACCTTCACCCGGTAAGAAAGTCACGACATGGCAGTTTTCATCTTCGCCATACACCATAGCGGCGGAATTGACGATTTCTTCAGAAAACTTACCGTGCGTTGCAACGATAATGTGGGTCATGGATATTCCTCCCATTGAGTTGATAAAATCAGTCTATTTTGCTTTCAATACGCATTACGCAAACGATTGCTTCGAATGGAGTTTAGTGTATGGATTTGAAGATTACCGTCAAATAAAGAATAGTCAAATAGTGATCGAGATCAAATAAACAGGTAAGATGACTTACAACTTTTGAGGTATTTATGAATGAAATGCAAAGTGCGGTTGATTTTTGGACGATTTTTATCGAATGGAAAGCATTTCGCGACAAGACAAATAGGAAAAGGTTAAAATAAGCCAAATTTTCTGTTGGGAGTTTCAATGTTTTTTGTTTATCTCATTATCGCCTTAGCGGCAGGTGTCGCACTCGCGACGCAATCAGCCATTAATACGCAGTTGGCGAAAGCCATGAGTGGCGAAGCAGTGATCGCGACCTTTATTTCTTTTGCAGTGGGAACGATCGTTCTCTTTTTTATTGCTTGGGTAAAAACCGATTTATGGGGCAATTTATCAACCGTCCCTTCACAACCTTGGTGGAAATTAATTGGTGGGATACTTGGTGCAGTTGTCGTGTTCACAACGGTTTTACTTGCACCTAAGCTAGGCATTACCGCGATGTTATTTTTTATCATCGTCGGACAATTAATTACCGCAACCACTATTGATCATTTCGGTCTTATCGGTATGCCGATTCGAGAAGTCAATATCACGAAATTTATTGGCTTAATTATTGTCGCCTTTGGATTAGTATTTTATTTCTTTGGGGATAAGTTGCTTGAGCTATTTAGATAAAATTAATGTTAAGAAAATAGTTTTTATATCACCTAAGTATAAATATTTATAATATGAAAAAAGTTATTTTATTATCTTGTGTATCAAAGAAAGCAAATGAAAAGGCAAAGGCAAAAGATTTATACCTTAGTCCACTATTTAAAAAGAGCCTAGCTTATGCCTATAAACTTAAGCCTGATGCGATATATATTCTATCGGCAAAGCATCATTTACTTGAGTTAGATAGTGTAATAGAACCTTATGATGTAACGCTGAATAAATGAAAAAAAATGATAGATTGAACTGGGGCAAAAAAGTTATTGAGCTACTGAAATGGAAAGTTGACTTAGAAAGTGATCGATTCATTATTTTAGCGGGTAATAACTATATTTTCCCAATTAAAGATAGCTTAATTCATATTGAACAGCCGTTCTATAAAATGAGATTAGGTGAGAGATTAAGTTTTCTAAATAAAGAACTAGAGGATTATAAAGAAGAATGACTTCATTAGCTTGTGAATTACATTGTCTGCTGAACAAGAAAGAGCGATTTAAGTTTCCTTTTGACAAGTTTAAGCTACCTAAGAATGGTATTTATATCATCTTTGAGAAAGGTGAAAATTTTGGAAAAATGGACAGAATAGTGAGAATCGGTACTCATACAGGCGAAAATCAGTTACGTTCACGTTTGATGCAGCATTTTGTCAAAGAAAATAAGAATAGAAGTATTTTTAGAAAAAATATAGGTCGCTGCTTTTTGAACATAGAAAACCAAGATTATTTAGATTCATGGGAACTTGACATAACTCCAAAAGAAGGAAGAGAAGATAAACTGAAAAGGATTGATCGTGAGTTTGAAAAAACGTTAGAAAAGCGTATTAGCCAATATATTCAGGATAATCTTTCGTTTTGTGTTTTTGAAGTTAATACTAAAGAAGATCGCCTATTTTGGGAAAGTAAAATCACTTCAACACTTTCTAATGCTGCTAAATTTGGTGAAATTAAACCTTCAGAAAATTGGTTAGGTAATCACTCTACAAAAGATAAAATTAGAGAAAGCGGCTTATGGCAGGTTAATGAGTTATATAAAGAAAGTCTAACTGAAGCTGAATTAAAA
>CAJPKS010000029.1:0-12160 GCA_905371285.1 Haemophilus sp. HMSC068C11
TTCTCAATCATTTCTAAACCTGGACATGCATTCAACTCAATCACCAATAAACCGTCTTTAGATCGAATCAAATCAACACCAGCTACGGCAAGCCCTAAGGCTTTAGTTGCACGAATAGCGATGGATTTTTCTTCTTCATTGAGTTTAATTTTTTCTGCTGTGCCACCACGGTGAAAATTCGCACGAAACTCGCCGTCTTGTCCAATACGCTGCATTGTGGCGACGACTTTATCTCCGACCACAAAACAGCGAATATCAGTCCCTTTTGCCTCTTCTACAAAATCTTGTAACAAGACAGGCATATTCGCATCTTTTAACGTTTCTAAAATACTAATCACACTTTGTGGACGTTCGGCTAAGATCACACCAATACCTTGTGATCCTTTTAAGGTTTTAATAATCATTGGGGCTGTTGTTTGCTTAATAGCTTGCTTTGGCTCAACCTCACAACCCGATAAGACTGAACTCGGTACTGCAATACCTTGCTCTAATAACATCTGCAGACTACGCCATTTATCACGAGCGGCTAAAAACGCTTGTTCTTTATTGAGACAATAGACACCTTTTCCTTGGAAATGACGCAATACGGCACAGCCCATTTGGGTACTTGTCGTCCCAAAGCGAGGCAACACCGCATCATAATCAGACAATAAATAGGGGTCACTTTCTACATTTTGTTGATAATACAAAGAAAAATGCGGTTGATTTTTGTCGAGTTTTAAAATGCAACGATTAGGATCCAAAATATCCATTTGATGCCCGCAACTTTCTGCTGCTTCTTTTAAACGCTGGCAGCTATAAAGGCGAGGCTCACGGCAAAGCATCAATAATTTCATTCAGTTATATCCTTAGGAAAAGAGGAGTTGATATATTACACCAATCACAATAATCCTGAAAAATGATTTCTGCTTTTGTGGAAATAGAGTAAAATCATTAGGAATTTTGTTTAAATAAAAGGAAAATTTTATGTTCGTAGTTATTTTTGGTCGTCCTGGCTGCCCTTATTGTGTACGTGCAAAAAACCTTGCTGAAAAATTAAAAGGTGAAGTAGCGGATTTCGATTATCGCTATGTAGATATTATCGCTGAAGGTATTTCTAAAGCAGATTTATCAAAATCTGTCGGTAAAGAAGTGGAAACTGTGCCACAAATCTTTATCGATGAAAAACCAATCGGCGGTTGCACTGATTTCGAAGCATTAATGAAAGAACAATTTAACGTTGTTGCTTAATTTTTGCTAAGAACATAAAAGTGCGGTTAATTTTAACCGCACTTTTTTATTTCATCTTAGTGAATTTGTAACGAGATCGCCCAATCCCATTCTGTTTCATTCAAACGATATTGCGCTTTTAACGCGGGTCCACAAGAGTTTGAACCTACCCCACTCATTTTGTAATCCACACACAAGATCGTACTGCCACTTTTTTCCAAATCATATTGGTGCTTTTTACTGCCCAATTCTTCTTGAGAATAAGGGGAAACATTCATACTAAAAGGCATATCACTTTGCACGGTAAAGTAATCAGCCGAATTCGCCACCTTCACCTCACGACAACCATAATGACTGCCATTTTCTTGCGGCTTTAAATAAGATACATGATTACTTTCTGGCGTTGTCTTATAACGACCGAAAGCCGTGGCGTGATGTTTATCCAGATAACTTTCCGTTGGACCATAGCCTACATACTCCACTTGATTAAATCCTTGATTAAGGAAAAAACGCAAACCAAAGCGTGGTAAGAATGGCAAGTGCGGTTGTTTTTCAGCATGAATATTAATCTGAAGCAGCCCATTTTGCTCAATACGATACACCACATTCAATGTCAAAATTCGCGCTTTTGATACGGCAACCAGCCCCAATTTAAAGCTAATTTCAACCGCACTTTCCTGCTCGATTAAACGGTAATCATAGACTCGACTCGTCGCACGATCGTAACCTGCAGCAAGCCAATGTGCTTTCATTAAACTATCATTATCTAAAGGCGCTCGCCAAATATTGAAATCAGTAGGTTGATTCAACCAAGGCTTGCCATCTTTAGTAATTTGTTGAATAGTGCCTTTATATTGATCAAACTGGTATTCAATATCTGCCGCTTTAACTGAAATTAAATTGGCATGTTCTGAAACAGAAATCGGTTGGTGATTGGATTTAAGCTCATCAGCGAATAAATGTGGTTGCTCCGACAAAATAATCTGATCAAATCCCAAACTATGCCCTTGGGGAATTAAGCCCGTTTCTGTTTTTTGATAATAGGTCAATGTTAAAATTTGTAATGAACCGTTATTTGCTGGTAATGGTAAAGGCAAAAGTGCGGTTGATTTTGGCGAAATGTTTAAATTATCTATTTGGCCTTCTTGTATAACAGCAAAATCTTCGGTTATTTGATAATGAATCGAAATAGCCTCTGCCGCATCCGTAAAATCCAAATAATTTTTGAGTTCAATATGACCATTTTTTAAGGTAGCGCGAAGTGGACGATACACATTTTTGTATTCCAACAAATTGCTTTGAATTTGGCGGTCAGCCGTGACTAATCCATCAGCACAAAAATTACCGTCATTCGGCGTGTCATTAAAATCCCCGCCATAGCCCATCTTACTTGAGTTTGGTAAATAAGGGGAATGATTACACCACTCCCACACAAAGCCACCACAAGCGCCTGCATGTCGTTCCATGGCTTGAAAATAATCTTCCGTGTCTCCGCAAGAATTCCCCATCGCATGCAAATATTCGCAGAAAAGATACGGCTTTTGATTTTTGGTACCAGAAAAATAAGCATCTAATTCTTCCGTACTGGTGTACATTTCGCTATGAAAATCTAAATTGGATGTGTCATTTTGATGTGCTGAATGTTGAAAGATCGCATTTTCATAATGCACTAAGCGACTTGGATTGCGCTGTTTCATCCATGCAGCTGCTTGCTCAAAATTCTCACCATAACCACTTTCATTTCCTAATGACCAAATCACAACTGAAGGACGATTTTTATCTCGCTCAACATTGGCATAAGTGCGGTCTAAAATGGCTTGATTAAATTCAGGGCTTCGAGCCATATAGCAATAATTGTCGATTGTTTTTTGACGAATTGCTTCATGATCAATCTCTGTTTTTACCCCTAACAAAATGCTTGTTTCTGGCGACTCTACATAAACTGCATTCGTGCCGTGTGATTCAATATCACTTTCCGCAATCACATAAAAACCATATTCATCGCATAATTCAGTAAACCAAGGTGCATTAGGATAATGCGCTGTGCGAATAGCATTAAAATTATGCTGTTTCATTAAGCGTAAATCTTGCAACGCTTGTTCTCGACTAATGACATAACCGGTTTTCGGATCGCTATCGTGACGATTAACGCCTTTAAACTTAATCGCTTGCCCATTAAATAACATGACACCATTCTTCACTTCGATATGACGCAAGCCGACTTTTTGGCAAATCACTTCTGATCCATATTGCAAAATCAACGTGTATAAGCGAGGGTTCTCTGCATGCCATAATTGTGCATTTTCAATTTCAGCATGAAATGCATGCCCTTTTTGTTCAATTATCAATTTGCCTTGAGGATCAAATAATTGCCAAGAAATGGGTTGTTCGCGTTCTGCAAACTGACAAGCTACATGCAATTGAGCCTTGGTAAAGGATTGATTAAATTGTGTTTGAATGAAGAAATCTTGTAAGTAATTTCTTTCTCGCTCTAACAGATAAACATCTCGAAAAATACCGGACATTCGGAATTTATCTTGATCTTCCAAATAACTGCCATCACACCATTTCAACACAAGAACATGTAAGTGATTTTTCCCTTGTTGCAAAAAGTCAGTAATATCAAATTCACTCGTGCAATGACTAATTTGGCTGTAGCCTACAAATTGTTGATTCACATAGACAAATAAGCAGCTATCTACCCCTTCAAAATTTAAGAGATATCGTTTTGCAGGATTGATTTCAACATTAAAAACGCGATGATACAAACCACAAGGATTTTCAATGGGCACATAAGGTGGATCAAAAGGGAAAGGATAATTTACGTTGGTATATTGATGATTATCGTAACCATGATTTTGCCAATTGGAAGGAACGAGGATTTTATCTGTAAATGAAAAATGAAGGAAATTTTGAGGCAAGTGAGTATAGTTTTCAAAATAAGCAAAATCCCACTCACCATTTAGCAAGGTAAAGTAAGGGGAAAATTCTCGTGTCTTTTTGACCGCACTTTCTGTTGAAGAAAAAGGAATAAAATAAGCATGATGTGGTGTGGTATTCACGTGTAAGGTTTGCGGATCTTCAAAATAGCGAGGTAACGACATAAAAACTCCCAATGCAATTTAGACATATAAAAAAGGGCGCCAGAATGACGCCCACTATACCTAAAATCTTCGACTAATCTACCGATAAGTTCACAAATCGTGATACTTATCACGTTAATTTTTATGGTAATTTTGCCAAGAAGGCATAACCGCCTTTTTCACTCATTATCTCAAGGTTAGAATCCGCTGTAATGAACGCTGACTCACCTTGTTTCAAGGTAAGTGCGGTTGATTTTTCTTGTATTTTTAGCTCGCCTTGCATCACTAACAAAATACCTGCACTTTGAAGATTTACTTCTGAGTGCTGTTCGGGCTCGAGACGAATTTGAGCTAAAGCAAAATCGTTTACTGGCGTTTTATAAGTAAATTCTGACTGATTTTGAGGTGCTGCTGAGATAATTTGAGGTGTCACTTCACGACAATCCACAATTTTTAATAATTCTACAATATCGACATATTTTGGTGTTAAGCCACCACGAATCACATTATCAGAACAGGCCATTAACTCCACGTTTTGTCCGCGAAGATAAGCATGAGGAATGCCTGCATCTTGGAAAATACCTTCCCCTTCTTTCAAATGCACGATATTAAAGAGATAAAAACACACCAAGCCAGCATCTAATTTTTCAGGCGAAATTGCCATAGCTTCCATGGTATAAAGCACCCAATAATCGGGGTTGTCTAGCGCCAACTCGCCATTTTTATAAGGCTGTTGGTTGTCTTCAATAATGGGTAATAGCCAATTTGCGAGCGTTGATTGATCTGCCAACATCACATCTGCATAGAATTCAGCAAGGTTTTGTGTGCTAAGTTTTTCAGCCAAAGGTTGCAAAGAGGGGCGTGCATTTAATGTGGCAAGGATTTGAGATTTTGTTTTAAAACCATGTAAAAGCCAGAAATCAGATAAGGCAATCATCATTTCTGGTTTATGATTTCTATCTTTATAAGTCCGCGTGCTGTCTGTTAATGCAACCCCTTTTGCATTTTCAGCCTCAAAGCCCTTTTCAGCTTGGGCCTTAGTCGGGTGCAATTGAATCGATAACGGTTTTTCAACATCTAAAATCTTTAACAAATAAGGGAGTTCATCACCAAATTGCTGACGGCTTGCCTGTCCAAGTGCGGTCGGATTTTGCAATAAAAATTCAATAAGGGATTGCTTACCTGTTACATCCTCAATTTCAGAAGGCGCTGATGGATGTGCACCTAACCACCACTCAGCACAAGATTGATCTTTCGCTGAATTTAATCCAATCAATGATGCAATATAGTTTCTTCCGCCCCATGCATAATGCTGTACTTGGCCAGTTAATCGATAAATCATCTTTACCTTCTTTAAAAAAGAATAAGGATAAAAAAATCCGCTTATTTAAAGCGGATCTTTTAGTCTATAAATCTTATTTTGTTAAACTTAAAACAACCGATTCTCCAGCAATCACTTCACCAGATTTTTTCTCGATAGATGAGATTTCATCCATGTTAGAGATAACAACTGGTGTTAAAACTGATTTTGCTTTTGATTCTAACGTTGCTAAATCGAATTCGATTACTGTGTCGCCGCGTTTTACGCTTTGACCTTCGTGTGCAATGCGTGTGAATCCTTCACCTTTCAATTCAACGGTATCAATACCGAAGTGAACGAATAATTCAACACCCTCTTTTGATTCCATTGAAAACGCATGGTTGGTTTCAAAAATTTTACCAATTACACCATCAACAGGCGCAACGATTTTATTACCTGTTGGGCGAATTGCGATACCATCACCCACAATTTTTTCAGAGAAAACAACATCTGGTACATCTTCGATGTTCACAATCTCACCAGAAAGTGGCGCATAAATTTCAACTTCCACTGCTTTGTTTTCTTTTGAACCAAATAATTTGTCAAATAAGCCCATTTTAATCTCCTATCTATTAAAGATGGCTAGTATTTTAACGTAAAACTCTGTTTTTGTATCTAGTTTAACGACTTTTCTGCTAAAAAAGCTTGAATTAATTGCTCAATTTCAGCTGTTGTTGGTTTTTGTAATGCTTCATCTGCCAATGCTTTCGCCTCTTGGTAACTCACATGACGCACTAATTTCTTGATATGTGGTACAGAAATTGCACTCATACTAAATTCATCTAAGCCCATACCGAGTAACAATAAAGTTGCACGTTCATCACCAGCTAACTCACCACACATCCCCGTCCATTTACCTTCTGCATGCGATGCATCAATCACTTGTTTAATCAAACCAAGCACTGAAGGTGACATTGGATTGTATAAGTGAGAAATTAATTCGTTACCACGGTCAACAGCTAAGGTATATTGCGTTAAATCGTTTGTACCAATACTGAAGAAATCCACTTCTTTCGCTAAGAATTTCGCATTCACTGCCGCAGATGGGGTTTCAACCATGACACCCACTTGGATGTTTTCATCAAAAGCTTTACCTTCTGCACGTAATTCTGCTTTTAAGGTTTCAAGCACAGATTTTAACTCGCGAATTTCTTCTACCGAAATAATCATCGGGAACATCACGGCAAGTTTACCAAACGCCGAAGCACGTAATACCGCTCTTAATTGTGCACGTAAAATTTCACGACGATCAAGGGCAATACGGATTGCACGCCATCCAAGGAATGGATTCATTTCTTTTGGTAAATTTAAATATGGGAGCTCTTTATCACCACCGATATCCATGGTACGTAATACCACTAGACGCCCTTCCATTGCTTCAACCACTTCTTTATAAGCAATGAATTGCTCTTCTTCGCTTGGTAATTGATCACGATCCATAAAGAGGAATTCTGTACGGTATAAACCTACCCCTTCTGCACCATTACGGTGTGCACCTTCGCAATCGCGAATCGTACCAATATTCGCTACCACTTCGACTTTATGACCATCAAGGGTCACTGCAGGCAAATCTTTTAATTTTGCTAATTCTGCTTTTTCTTCAGCAAGTTTTGCTTCTAGTGTTTTTAATTCATCGATTTCAGCTTGGGTTGGATTCACGTAAACACGGTTGTTCACGGCATCTAAAATAAGATAATCACCAGTATTCACTCGAGCTGTGACATCATTTGTCCCAACAATGGCCGGCAATTCAAGTGAACGAGCCATAATTGAGGTGTGGGATGTTCTACCACCAATATCAGTGATAAAACCTAATACTTTTTCTAAGTTTAATTGAGCGGTTTCTGATGGGGTTAAATCGTAAGCCACAAGGATAGACTCTTCGGCGATATCACCAAGATCTACGATGTGCATACCTAAAATATTTTTGATTAAACGATTACCGATATCACGGATATCACCCGCACGTTCTTTTAAGTATTCATCATCAATTTCAGACAACATTTCAACTTGTTGATCGATGATTTTACTTGCAGCGACACTCGCATTCACTTTGTGTGAACGAAGATAATCAAGAATTTCCTCTTCTAATTCTTCGTCTTCAAGGATCATTAAATGGCCTTCAAAGATCGCCGCTTTTTCTTCACCTAAAGATTTTAATGCGCGTTGATGAATGGAATTAAGTTGCTCAACAGCAGCTTCACGGCCCGCATAAAAACGGGCAACTTCTGCCTCAACTTGATCTTCTGAAATTTTTTGCGTATCAAGAACAATTTTTTCTTCTTTTAATACTAAGGCTTTACCAAAAACGATACCTGGTGACGCTGGAATACCTGTAATCATACTTTTACCTTCCGAGATAATTTATTAAAGGTTAGATAAACAATAGCCATAGAATAGAAATCCTATGGCTAATCGTAAATTATTCTAAAGTAGGAATTAATGCTACTAAATGTTCAACGGCTTGTTGTTCGTCTTCACCTTCCGCCGAGATGGTGATTACAGTTCCTTGCGTTAAGCCTAAGGTTTGTAGCTTAAATAGGCTTTTCGCACTTGCACTTTTACCACCGGAGGTCACTGTTACATCAGAAGCAAATGCTTTAGCTTCTTTAACAAATTGCGCCGCCGGACGGGTGTGTAAACCATTAGGAGCTGTAATTTCTACATCTTTTGAGAACATAATGTTACCTCTATAGTAATTGTAAAATTTAGTCTATAAATCCGCTGTAGTATCTCTATTAAATGCCCAATAATCAAGGCTAAACACAAAAAAACTTGAGCTACATCACGAAATTAGGGGTACTTTATACCTAATTTACAGTAAATTGTCTACTACACAGAAAAATGACGTTGTGATTTTGTCTCACTTAAACTTTCAATTAAGCGATGATAATTCTCATAACGTATCGGTGAAATCCGACCTGCTTCTACCGCTTCACGTAAGGCACAGCCTGGATCATTCAAATGTTTACAATCACGGAACTTACACGTGCCTAAGACATATTGAAATTCACGATAGCCTTTGGTGATCTGATCTGGCTCCAAATGCCATAAACCAAACTCACGAATACCCGGTGAATCAATCAAATTACCGCCTTGTGGCAAATGATATAAACGAGAAGAAGTTGTGGTATGTTGCCCCAAGCCTGAGGTTTCACTAATACCACCGACTTGTGCATTGACGGTTGGCAAAATATGATTAATTAAACTGGATTTGCCTACCCCTGACTGCCCCACAAAAATGGATGTTCCATCACTTAAAAGTGCGGTCAATTTTTCCATATTTTTTCCAGTTTCAGCAGAAATGATGATGGTCTGATAACCAATATCACGGTAAATCTGTAACTGACTTTCCACTTCCTGCTCTTGCTCCGAATTCAGTAAATCGCCTTTATTTACCACGATGACTGGCTCGATCCCCGCATTTTCACACACCACTAAATAACGATCGATAATATTGAGTGAAAGTACTGGCACAACCGCAGAAACAATAATAATACGATCGATATTCGCCGCGATTGGTTTCAACCCATCATAATAATCTGGGCGAGCAATTTCATTTTGTCTTGGGTGAATGGCTTCAATCACGCCGCTCACCCCTTGGAGCTGTTCATTGCCTTGTCGCCAAATCACTTTGTCTCCAACCACGAGACTAGAAAGTGTACGACGTAAATTACAACGGAAAATCTCGCCTTGTGCATTTTCCACATCGGCATGAACTGAATAACGCGTAACGACTACCCCATCTTGGCTTTCACCTAGCATATCATCTTGCCATTCCACTTCTTTCTTCTTGTGGCGATGCAAGGCTTTCGCGTTATTTGATTGAATTCGACGAGTTTGATTTTGCGTTAGTTTACGTTTGCTCATAAAGTGCGGTCGTTTTTTCCGATGTTTTTCGTTAAAATAAACGGGATTAAGAAATGTTCATAGGATACCTTATATTATGCAATTAGATAAACAAAATCTGATTTGGATCGATTTAGAAATGACAGGATTGGATCCTGAAAAAGAACGCATTATTGAAATCGCAACCATCGTGACGGATAAAGATCTCAATATTTTAGCGGAAGGTCCTGTGATTGCGGTGCATCAAAGTGATGAATTATTAAACAAAATGTCGGAATGGTGCGTAAAAACACACACAGCAAATGGCTTAGTTGACCGTGTCAAAGCGAGCAAACTCACCGAACGTGCAGCTGAATTACAAACGTTAGATTTTTTAAAACGATGGGTACCGAAAGGTGCTTCACCGATTTGTGGCAACAGCATCGCACAAGATAAACGCTTTCTTTATAAATATATGCCTGATTTAGCCGATTATTTCCATTATCGTCATCTAGATGTGAGCACGTTAAAAGAATTAGCGGCTCGCTGGAAACCAGAAATTTTAGACGGGTTCAAAAAAGGCAATACTCATTTAGCCCTTGATGATATTCGAGAGTCAATAAAAGAGTTAGCTTACTACCGTGATCACTTTATTAATCTGGGTTGATGAAAACTTAGGCAAACTCAATCATTTGCAAAATCTGCGCTTGCGTTGAATAAATTTTTTCGTATAATGTTGCCTCATTCACCAATGTGAAATGCGGGAATAGCTCAGTTGGTAGAGCACGACCTTGCCAAGGTCGGGGTCGCGAGTTCGAGCCTCGTTTCCCGCTCCAAATTTTCACATGAATGCCCTGCGGGAATAGCTCAGTTGGTAGAGCACGACCTTGCCAAGGTCGGGGTCGCGAGTTCGAGCCTCGTTTCCCGCTCCAAATTCTCAATCCGTTGCTGAAAAGCAGCGGATTTTTTTATTGTATTTTCCCTACATATTCCCTTCAAAATACGATAAAATCCCCTAGAAACTTTAACCTAAAAAATAACTCTAATAATGACCGAATTCACCCAATACATTCCTGATGAAGGCACAATGCTCCGTTTTGGTAAAAAACTCGCAGAAGTGCTTGTAAAACAACCGAAAGATAATGCCATTGTGCTTTATTTTAATGGCGATCTTGGTGCAGGGAAAACCACCCTGACTCGTGGAATAGTGCAAGGTTTAGGCTACCAAGGCAATGTCAAAAGCCCTACTTATACGTTAGTGGAAGAATATAGCATTGCAGGGAAAATGATTTATCACTTTGATTTATATCGCCTTGCCGATCCTGAAGAATTGGAATTTATGGGTATCCGTGATTATTTCAGCCAAAATTGCATCTGCTTAATCGAATGGGCAGAAAAAGGTGAAGGTATTCTTCCCGAGGCTGATTTATTGGTGAATATTGATTATTACGACGATGCTCGCAACATTACGCTAATTGCTCAAAATCTGGTGGGCGAGCATATTTTGACACAACTATAAAACTGACTTACATGAAAGCAAAATTTTCGTTTCTTTTTGGAATATTTTCTCTAATTTCTACTACCGTATTTGCCGCCCCACAATGGACAATTGCGATTGATCCTGGCCACGGTGGTAAAGATCCCGGTGCAATCGGAAAAAATCTCGGCATTTATGAAAAAAATGTCACCCTTTCTATCGCACGAGAATTAAAGGCTTTATTAGATAAAGATCCTAACTTCAAAGGTGTCTTAACACGCAGTAGTGATTACTACATTTCGGTGCCTGAACGCTCCGAAATTGCACGTAAATATAAAGCAAATTTCCTCGTTTCTATCCATGCGGACTCCTCTCTTAATTCAGACCAACGTGGTGCATCTGTTTGGGTACTATCCAATCGTCGTGCCAACGATGAAATGGGACAATGGTTAGAAGACGATGAAAAACGCTCTGAGCTTTTAGGCGGAGCCGGTAAAGTACTTTCAAATAACAATGACAAATATTTAGATCAAACTGTACTCGACCTGCAGTTTGGTCACAGCCAACGTACAGGCTACGAACTTGGCAACAGTATTTTACGTCGCTTTGCTCGAGTCACCTCCTTAAGCCGCAGCACACCACAACATGCAAGCCTTGGCGTATTGCGTTCACCCGATATTCCTTCTGTTCTGGTGGAAACAGGTTTCCTTTCCAATATGGAAGAAGAACAAAAACTGAATACCATTGCTTATCGTCGTCGTATTGCTTATATGATTTATGAAGGTTTGGTTGCTTATCGCAATGGCAATTTAAAATCGATTGCCGTCCCGCCTAGTGATGAGCAAGACAGCAAATCTACAAAATCAAGCGATAAAAACAATGACAAATCTGACCCGACTTCCGATGTGAAAGACAGCGGTATTCGCCATAAAGTGAAACCAGGTGAAAGCATTGGTAGCCTAGCAAATAAATATGATGTCAAAGTCAGCGAAATCATTGACTTAAATAAACTGAAACGGAAAGAACTTTGGTTAAATGAAACCATTAAGATTCCTGATAATGGCAAAGGCAAAAAAGCAGAAGAACCGATCAAAAAAGAAGAGAAAAACACAGAAAAATCAGACAGACCTTCCGATGTCTAAGACCGCGGCGTACGTCAAAAAGTGACAGCTGGTGAAATCATTGTTAGAATGGAGAACAAAT
>CAJPKS010000030.1:0-12050 GCA_905371285.1 Haemophilus sp. HMSC068C11
AATAAAGTGATTGCATTAATCGGCCCAAATGGTTGCGGTAAATCCCCCACATTAAAAGCGGTAGCTCGCTTGCTTAAGCCAAAGCAAGGTTCAATCACCCATAAAGGTCAGGATATTTGGCAAAAAAGCCCTAAAGAATATGCCCAAGAATTGGCTTTTCTCCCGCAGCAACACTTGGTACCAGAAGGCATTAAAGTACGCGAATTGATCGCCTACGGACGTTCGCCTTACTTAAATCTTTGGGGCAAACTTAGCCAAAAAGATGAAGAATTAGTTAATTGGGCAATGGCGCAAACACAAACTGCCGAACTCGCCGAACAGTTAGTTTCCGATTTATCTGGTGGTCAGCAACAACGGGTATTTTTAGCCATGACACTTGCGCAAGATGCTGAATTAGTGCTACTCGATGAGCCGACTACTTATCTGGATTTAAACCGCCAAGCAGAACTCATGGGCATGATGCGACAAATGCAACAAAACGGTAAAACCGTGATTACGGTGTTACATGACCTCAACCAAGCCTGTCGCTATTGCGATCACTTAATCGTCATGAAAAAAGGTGCAGTAATGGCACAAGGTACGCCTGATGAGGTCATGACCGAAGAGTTACTTAAGGATGTGTTTGATTTAGATGTCATCATTCATCGTGATCCTATCAGCAATACACCGATGTTTATTTTGAAATAACCTACTATCACTTCTCTAAATATAAAATAGGCGTTTTATTTTACTAAAACGCCTATTTTTTTACCTAAAATCCCCGCTGTTATAGATAACTAACGTTTTTCATAGCTCAACACAAGGTCGGACCACTTTACAAAACTTACACGTCTTTACATTGTCATAGATATGGAGTCCACAATAAATAATTATAATTAAACAAGAAGTTAATATGAAGTCTCTATCCCATGTCTTTAAGGCTGTGCTATTAGTAGGTGTCAGTACCTCAGTAGTACAGGTTGCCTATGCCCAAAATTCCTCTATTGATACCGAACGAGAAAATATCATCATTTTCTCTCGTCAAGGAGAGGCCCAATTAAATCAAGCTATTCCAAAACTTGAGGCCTTATTTAAGAGGACACACGATATTAAAGTGCGCGATGATTTAATTACACTCTATCTGAGGACGAATCAATCCGCTAAAGCACTTTCACTTTGCGAAAGCTGCGCACCAGCGCAATTTTCCCAAAATGAACTGGAAAATTTAGGCAAAGCCGCTCGAAATGAAAAACAATACGACCGTGCCGTTGCATTCTATTCCCAATTGCAAAAGCAATTCCCTGATAATCCAAATGGATGGCTTGGTGGCGCATTAGCCTCCACTGAAACTAAAAACTACACTGCGGCAAAAAATGCACTGAATGTTTATAAACAACGTTTTGGACAAGATAATGCTTATCTTGATGCAGAAAGTTATTTGCTTGATTTCACCGAACCCGACATGGCTAAACTTGGCCGTTGGCAACGTCAGTTAGAACAAAATCCGAAAAATATCACCTTAATGAGAGAGTTGTATCGTTTAGCATCGAAATACAACCTTCAACCATTACAAGAGAAACTACAAAAAGCCTATCCTGATCAATTCAATCAAAAAGATATGATGTGGTTTGAGCATGGTAAGACAATTACCTCCTCAAAAAATGCGACGACGCCTACACAACAAGAAAAATCATTTGAAGAATTGACCGCACTTTTGAGCAAAATTAATCCTGAGCATCCTCTGTATCAACAAGCATTGCAAGATCGTTTTGTGATGGGTGTTCGCTTGAATAAATTTGATGAAATAGAAGATGACTTCAATACATTACAGGCTCAATCTAATGTGCCTGCGTATTTAGAAGAAGCCTTTGGGGATTATTGGGCAGCAAAAGGCTCACCACACAAAGCATTAGCGATTTATCAAGCAATTGAACAACAAGCCTTAACCAATAAACTCGCTGTGAGTGATGGTTTACTTCATAAACTCTCTCTCTCCGCAAGCGATGCGGGCAAATTTGAATTGGCGCAACAATATTTAGAGCGTATGAATTCAAATGTTTATATCAATGACTATACCCGAACATCAAAAATTCTGAATCCAGGCTACGATTCTCGCTATTTTGGTTTGGCACGTTTAGCTTTATGGCGTGGTAACAGCAAATTAGCTCAGCAACTTATTGATGATCGTCTATTTAACAAAACGCCTGGTGATCCATGGGTGATGTTGCAAAAAGCAGAACTTGAGCGAAATCGTGGCAACTATGATGATGCTAAATTATGGGCGGAAAAAGCCGGTTATTTTTTGAGTAAAAATGATCAGCAAGAAGCTCGTAATAACCTGGCTGAAACCGCCTTAAGTCAAAATGATTTACCAACAGTTTCAAAAACGATTGATGCAATGAATGAAGAACAACGTCAGTCAGCGCAATCCCTTATTAAGCATTATGAACAAGCACGTTCTGGCAAAATTGTAGGGAGTGTCGGCTTACAGCATCGCACCTCACCAATAAGTTATAGCAATGAAAGTAGTCAAGATTATGCGATTTACACACCTAAAACAGCAAATGGGCACGATCTCTACGTTCATTACTTAGAAACTCGCTCCCCTTATGACAAAGAAAGTCTTATTTCGCGTCGAATCGGTGTAGGCACTGAACTCAATTTCTATCCACTCCAAGTAAAAATGGAAGGTGGGAAAGGCATTAAGCTTAATGATAAAGCCTATTTCTCTACAGAGGCAAATTATACCCTCAACCAGCATTGGTCATTTAATTTAGACGCCAATATTAATGGTAGTGGCACTCCAGTTAAAGCCATCAATAAGGGTGTGTATACCAAAGATATTGGTTTCTCTACCACGTATTCCTATTCCGATATTTTCCAAGCAGGACTAGGTGGTGGCGTCATGAAATTTGATGACGGCAACTTAAGAAAAGAAGCCAATTTCTGGTTGAATCTCAATACATTTAAACATGACCGTTGGGCGCTAACCAACAATTTCAGAGTCGATTACAGCAAAAATAAAACCATTGATTCTGCTGAATATTACAACCCATCAAAAGCGACAAGCTTGGAATTTGGTGCGGATTTAAGTTACTACCAACCACTTAATTATGGCTTAGTCTTAAATCATCACCTGAAAGCCAGTGTGGGTGCTTATAAACAGGCTGAACTCAGTCGAGAAAAAATGTGGTCAATTAGCTACGGACATCAATGGCGTGTTGGTAAAAAATTTGGCGTGTCTTATGAAATTGGTCGTAAAAAGAATATTTATGACGGCAATGCTGAATTCAACAATTTCGGAAATTTAAACTTCTCTATTTATTATTAAATACTTAAGCGGTATAACTTTATGAGATCTCTAAAACATTTTGCAAAAATCATTATTTGCACGCTTTCCCTTTTTTCGGCTTTTGCCTTTGCGCAAGATCGTTATGGCGTATTAGCTTATCACTCTGTTGTAGATGAAAGTGCGGCTGAAAATCAAAAACATTATTTTCCTCAAACGATTTCTGCCCAAACCTTAATTAACCATTTTAATTGGCTAAAAGAAAACGGATACAACGTGATCAGTTGGCAGCAAGTTATCGATGCTGAAAATGGTAAAGGCACATTACCTGATAATGCGGTGTTGCTAAGCTTCGATGATGGCTATGAGACTATGTATAACGTGGTCTTCCCTCTATTAAAGGCCTATCACTACCCTGCTGTTTTTGCGCCAGTGACAGGCTGGTTAGATACGCCGGCAGATCAAAAAATCGCTTATGCCGATAAAATGCTGGATCGTTCTGTTTTTGCCACTTGGTCGCAAGTCAAAGAAATGGAACAAAGTGGGCTCGTTGAAGTTGCCTCACATACTCATAATCTTCATAACGGTATAAATGCCAACCCATCTGGTGGTCAATTACCCTCAGTGATTGCACCTGAATATAAAAATGGAAAATATGAAACTGAAGATGCCTACAAAAACAGATTGAAATCTGATTTCACTCGTTCTGTTCAAACGTTAGTCAATCATATCGGTAAGAAACCACGTGTAATGGTGTGGCCGTATGGACAATTTAATGATGTTGCTGTGCAACTTGCACGACAAGCAGGAATGCCACACTACTTCTCATTAGGTGAAAAAATCATCAATAAAGTTGGCGATAAACATATTGGACGCTTATTACTTAATGCAGAAACCGATCTAAATACCGTTAAAAACTATCTTGATGGCATTGATGAAAGCAAACAAATTCAACGAGTACTGCATGTCGATTTAGATTATGTCTATGATGCGGATAAAGCTCAGCAAGCCAAAAACCTTGATAAGTTAATCGACCGCATCTATCGCTATGGTGTGACGACAGTTTATCTTCAAGCATTCTCTGATCCCGATGGGGATGGTGTAGCGGATGCCTTGTATTTCCCCAATAAATATCTTCCTGTACGAGATGATATTTTTGGCCGAATTGCTTGGCAATTACAAACACGCGCAGGCGTAAAAGTCTACGCCTGGATGCCTGTACTCGCCTTTGATTTACGCAAAAGCGTAAAAGAGGCGGAATATGTCATTGATAGCCGCACGGGCAAGCCTTCAACAAAGGCTTATTTACGCCTTTCACCTTATAACAAACAGAATGTTGAAATCATTAAATCCATTTATAACGATTTGTCATTCTATGCCAAATTTAATGGCATTTTATTCCATGATGACGCATTCCTAACCGATTTTGAAGGGGCAGAAGGTAATCACGCTGAAGGCATGGTTAGCCCACAAGCAAAACAAAAAACACAAGATTTAATCCAATTAACCCATCAGCTCACTGATGCGTTAAAACCTTATTTCTTGCGTGGTTCATATTCTCTTAAAACAGCTCGTAATCTTTATGCATCAGTGATCACCAATCCAAATGCAGAAGAATGGTTGGCACAGAACTTAAAAACGCTCACTGATAATTACGATACCACTGCCATCATGGCGATGCCATATATGGAAAATGAGCAGCCAATTTCACAAGAAGAAGCCTATCAATGGTTTTCCTCTCTCATTGAAAATGTGAAAGCTCAAGCACCATTAGATAAAGTCTTGTTTGAATTCCAAGCGGTGAATTGGCGAACTCAAAAACCAATTCCTGAATCCGAGTTGATTGATTGGATGAAGCTATTGCAAAAAAATCATATTTATAGCTATGGCTACTATCCGGATAACTTTTTAACTAATCAACCGGATCTGAACAAAATGAAACCGTATTTTTCGGTAAATACTAATGTGGGAAAACCTTAAGGATTGACTATGAACCAACAATTCTTAGAGGCAATTAGTATCTTCGTATTTATGTATCCTGCTGGAATGGCAATATATTGGGTCAGTGCAAGCCTCTGCTATTACCTTTTTATGGAAGGAAAACTTGGGCAACCAACCTTCCAACAAATGCCTAAAGAACGCGTTCCTATGGTCAGCATTATGGTGCCTTGCTATAACGAAGGCGACAACTTAGATGAAGCCATTCCTTACTTGCTTCAACTCAGATATCCAAACTATGAACTCATCTTTATCAATGATGGGAGTAAAGATAACACTGGCGAAATTATTGAACGTTGGGCGAAAGAAGATGAGCGAATTGTAGCTCTTCATCAAGAAAATCAAGGTAAAGCCAGCGCATTAAACCATGGCTTATTGGTCGCTAAAGGAGAATATGTAGCCTGTATTGATGGCGATGCGGTATTAGATTTTGATGCGATCGACTATATGGTGCAATCCCTTGAATTAAACCGCACTTATGGTGGTGTTACAGGCAACCCACGCGTACGTAACCGCAGTACGATTTTAGGTCGCTTACAAGTGTCTGAATTTAGTTCCATTATCGGTTTAATCAAACGCGCTCAAAGCCTAATGGGAACCATTTTCACCGTATCCGGCGTATGTTGTCTATTCCGCAAAGATGTGATGGAAGAAATTGGTGGCTGGAGCACCAATATGATCACGGAAGACATTGATGTCAGTTGGAAAATTCAAACAGCCGGTTACAACATCATGTATGAACCCCGTGCTTTATGTTGGGTATTAATGCCTGAACGTCTTTATGGTTTATACAAACAGCGTTTACGCTGGGCGCAAGGTGGCGCTGAAACCATCATCAAATATTTTCCTCAGGTCTGGCGCTGGAAAAACCGCCGTCTATGGCCAATGTATGCCGAATATTTTGTTACCGCAACTTGGGCAATCTTATTGGTTGCACTGGTTGCGCTTGCACTATACCGCAAGATTACTTTGGGTATAGGCATTCAAAACATGGAATTGTTTGAAACAAATATCTCGCTCATGTTTTTTTCCTTCTTCTTACAGTGTCTCTTGAGCTTATACATCGACTCTCGTTATGAAAAAGGATTGATCCAATATGGAATTTCTTGCATTTGGTATCCCTACGTTTATTGGTTACTCAATACAGTAACCTTACTCGTTGGAATCCCAAAAGCGATTTTTAGAAACAAGTCCAAGCTAGCTGTATGGACAAGCCCTGACAGAGGAGTTTAAATAATGGCAACCGCCACTTTACAACAATTGATGGTTATTAATAAAGGTAGCAGCCTTCCCTTGCTGATTAAAGCCAAAAGCTTTGTACTAGATATAGTCACCTGGGCTTTATGGGCTTATATCATCACTTTTGTCGCGAGATATGCGGAACGCATCTTCACTAAACCGATTCTGGAAAGTTTCTTTTTCGTTGATGTGATAAGCATAATGTTTTCTGTTTCTGCGGTATTGGTTATATTGGCTTATATTTGGTCTATTCTTACCGTAGCAAAAGAATAACTCGCAAAAACTTAATATAAAAAAACCGCACTTTAGTTTTCAAATCAAAGTGCGGTTATTTTTATGGGAGTTTTAACTAAATAGACCAGAGAATACATCATCTCTAAACAGACGTTCTTCATTTATCGTAAAGCATAATACTTTCTGTATTAACCCTGTAATATTGGCTTAATTGCTATTCCCCCATATCGAAAGATGTCATTCACATAAAAAATTGAAGATAAAGAAAACCGCACTTTGATTTAAAAACCAAAGTGCGGTTATTTTTAGAGATGTTTAATTAGATGCTGTTTATCTAATTAAGCTTTTGGACCTGCTGCGATAAGTGCTTTACCTTCTGCATTAGTCGCATATTTTTCGAAGTTTTTCACGAAACGACCTGCAAGATCTTCAGCTTTAGCTTGCCATTGTGCTTTGTCCGCATAAGTATCACGTGGATCTAAGATCGCAGAATCTACACCTGGTAATGCTTTTGGAATCGCTAAATTAAAGATTGGTAACTTGCCCATTTCTGCTTTTTCGATAGAACCATCTAGGATTGCATCGATAATACCACGAGTATCTTTGATTGAGATACGTTTACCTGTACCGTTCCAACCAGTATTAACTAAGTAAGCTTCTGCACCAGCAGCTTGCATACGTTTAACTAACACTTGAGCATATTGTGTCGGGTGGAGAGTTAAGAACGCTGCACCGAAACATGCTGAGAAGGTTGGAGTTGGTTCAGTAATGCCACGCTCTGTACCAGCTAATTTAGCGGTGAAACCAGATAAGAAGTAGTATTTAGTTTGCTCTGGTGTCAATTTAGACACAGGAGGTAATACACCGAATGCGTCCGCAGTTAAGAAAATTACTTTCGTTGCGTGACCAGCACGAGATACTGGTTTAACAATATTATCAATGTGATAAATTGGGTAAGACACACGAGTATTTTCAGTTTTAGAACCATCATCGAAATCAACTGAACCATCAGCACGAACCACTACGTTTTCTAATAACGCATCGCGACGGATTGCACGATAGATATCTGGCTCATTTTCTTCAGAAAGATGGATAGTTTTCGCGTAGCAACCACCTTCAAAGTTGAAGATACCTACATCATCCCAACCGTGCTCATCGTCACCGATTAATTCACGTTTTGGATCGGTGGAAAGGGTGGTTTTACCTGTACCTGATAAACCGAAGAACACTGCTACATCACCGTCTTTACCTACGTTAGCAGAACAGTGCATTGCACCTACACCTTTAAGTGGTAGGAAGTAGTTCATCATTGAGAACATACCTTTCTTCATTTCGCCGCCGTACCAAGTACCACCGATTAATTGGATACGCTCAGTTAAGTTGAATGCAACGAAGTTTTCAGAGTTCAAACCTTGTTCTTTCCAGTTCGGGTTGGTGCATTTAGAACCATTCATTACCACGAAATCAGGTTTAAAGGTTTTTAATTGTTCTTCTGTCGGACGAATGAACATATTTTTCACAAAGTGTGCTTGCCATGCTACTTCAGTCACAATACGTACTGCGATACGGTCTTGTTCACTTGCGCCACAGAAACCATCAACCACGAATAAACGTTTACCAGAAAGTTGTTTAGTCACAAGACCTTTCAAGCTTGACCAAGTTTCTTGAGTCATTGGTTTGTTATCATTTTTCGCCACATCAGAAGTCCACCACACAGTATCTTTTGTGGTATCATCTAAAACGATGTATTTATCTTTCGGCGAACGACCGGTAAAGATCCCTGTATCAACAGCCACCGCTCCAGTTGTGGTAAGTGTACCTTTTTCAAAGCCTTCTAAGCCAGGTTTGGTTTCTTCTTCAAAAAGTTGTTCATAGCTTGGGTTATAAACCACTTCTTTTACGTCATGAATACCAATGGCTTCAAGTTCTTTAATTACATTTTTAATGTCAGTCATAGTTCACCTCTTGATTAAAGTTTAAAAATTTTTCCTGTGGTCATTGTAGGGGAATTGCCAGAAAAAAAATGTTAACTAGATCAAATTTTTGAACATTCATTGAAAATTTCTACCTATTTTTAGGGTGTTTTGGGGAGCCAAGATGAAGTGCGGTTGATTTCACCTTTACTTTTACTATATAGTGATAACCATTCTCAAATTAAGACCGGATAACCATGTTCTCATTTCTGCGTTTACCCTTTTTATTTTGTCTGCTGATGTTTACACAAAGCACGCAAGCAGAACCTGACTTTAAGATTCCACCTATTCAAGAAAGCATGAAAAAAATGTATCAAATTCAACAAAAAGATTTTACTTTTGAAGACAAACATTACCGCTTGTTTATTGCGGTACCGCCAAAAACATCGCAAAAACTGACCGCACTTTATACGTTAGATGGCAATGCTCAATTTCCAATGGCGGTAAATGCGGTTAACCCCAATAAACCGCTCCCTCTTATTGTCAGTATTGGTTATATATCTGATAAAGCTTACGTCATTGAAGAACGCACAAGAGACTACACCTTTCCTGCAGAAGGTGCCGAATTCGCCAAAGGAGGAAAAGCGGCCGATTTTTTACGTTTTATTCAACAAGACGTAAAGCCTTATATTGAACAGCATTTCGACATCAATAAGGAAAAACAATATTTCTTTGGCCATTCTTTTGGTGGGTTATTTGGATTATATGTACTCTTCCATCAACCAGATTTATTTCAATATTACACCTTGGCAAGCCCTTCTCTTTGGTGGGGGAATGGTTCATTTTTACCTCAAACCGAACCTTGGATTCGCCAAAAACCATCACATATCCAGATTACATTAGGCTATTATGAAGAGCATCCTGAGCAGGATCCAAATATCACCGAAGAACAATTACAACGTATTAATCAACGGAAACAAATGCGAACAATCAATGCGCATCAGTTGGCGGAAATATTGGAAAAACAAGGTAATTCCGTGGAATTTATTTCCATTCCCAATAAAAATCATGGTGGCTCGATTCCGGACGCTATCAAACATTGTTTGGAACAAGTTCAACAATAAAAGGCTATAAAAAATCCCCGTTATACTAAACGGGGGTTTTTCTTATTGGGCTTGTTTGAGTTTATCAATCGCTTCTTTATTGAAGAAGTAATGTGTGCCACAACATTCACACTGCATATCAATACTGCCTTTATGCTCTTCTAAGATTTCATCAATTTCAGCTTCTGGAATCAGTAATAATGCAGCGCCTGAACGCTCCGGTGAGCAACCGCAGAAGAAAGAAACAGTTTGCGGTTCAAAAACTTCCACTACTTCTTCATGATATAAACGATAAAGCAATTCTTCTGCGGGTAATCCAAATAACTCCTCATCTTTTACGGTTGCAGCTAAAGTGGTTAAATGCTCAAAATCCTCTGGCGTACCTTGACCATCCGGCATAATCTGTAGCAACATTCCTGCAGCAACTGGTTTGCCGTCATATTCACCTGTACGAATAATAAGTTGGGTTTGTAATTGTTCTGAACGCACAAAATAGTCTTCTAAACATTCCGTAATGGTTGGTTTATCTAAACCGATAACGCCTTGATAACGCTCACCTTCGTTTGGTGCAATCGTAATTACTAATACGCCTTTGCCGATCATATCATGTAGACTCATGCCGTCTTGAATATCACCTTGTACACGAGCTAATGCACGAATTTGCTGCTGATCATTGCCATTAACTAAGGCTAATTTTAATGGACCGTCACCTTGAATTTGAACCGTAATATTACCGTTAAATTTTAATGTTGCAGTCAATAAATTCGTTGCCACCATCATCTCACCTAATAAGTTTTTTACCGCTTTTGGATAATGATGAGTGTTCAACGTATCGGTAAAAGTTTGGTTTAATCGTACCCATTCACCACGCACGGCACGGTTTTGGAAAAGGTAACGGTAAAGTTTGTCATTGTCTTGAGTGTAATTCATTATTTGTTCCTATTTATTCTTTGAGTAAAAAGTGCGGTCAATTTTGAGAATAAATTGTAAACGTTCAAAAAAGATGTTGTTTTGTTACCGCACTTTGTGCCTGTGCAGTATTATGGGGGTGAAAATCAAAATTACAAGCCAAAAAGAAAAGCGGATAGCTTTCACTATCCGCTCGTTTTATAACGATTAAACTGATAAATTACCAGTATGCACGTAAACCGATAACAGTTTTGAAATCACGGCTACGATCTACAGTGCTGTTTTCGTATTTAGTACGAGTCGCTTGCCATTCTAAGAATGGTTTCACTTTTAAAGAACCTTGATTATATACGTAGTATTCAGTACCTACCATGAATTGGCGAGTTCTGCCTGTATTATTACTGTGTTTATCTGTTTTATATGCATACATTGCATAAACGTTCCAATCTTCGTTTAAACCCTGACGAACAATCGCACGCACTTCATTTTTAATGCGTTTGTCGCCTTGGTTTTTAGTCACTTGACGCTCTAAATCCACACCGTAAGTCGTATGAACGAAGTTATATGCTAAACCTAAGCCATACGCATTACGGAATAATGACGTGTTGTTTCCGTTTTCAGAAATTTCACGAGTAAAACCTGCTGCTACAGTTACATTTTGAATGCTATCAATTGCATGGTTGAAGATAAGACCTGTACCCCAAGCATTTTTACGTTTGTTTGTTAAATCAAGGTTTTTCATGCTACGTTTGCTTGAACCACCGTAGTACGCACCAAATTTA
Source organism: Haemophilus sp. HMSC068C11 (assembly GCA_905371285.1). Classification (GTDB taxonomy): domain Bacteria; phylum Pseudomonadota; class Gammaproteobacteria; order Enterobacterales; family Pasteurellaceae; genus Haemophilus_D. Next base: position 11,447 of record CAJPKS010000030.1, read on the forward strand.
ACTTTGTTATCACCATAGTTACCGTTGTACACGTATTGAGTTACACGACGAGCAGAACCATCTAATAAGCCATCAGATAAGCTGTAAGTATTTGCTAAGTCGGTTTGTTTTACTTCATCAGTGATAGTTGGCATGTTACCGTAAGTTAACTCACCAAATTGTTTGTGGCCAATACCTGCATAAAGGAAGTGTGTATAAACATGGTCAAAATCATGTTGTGAAGGTGCTTCACCACGCATACGCCACTCAGCACGGCCTAATGCGTAGAAATCACCGCCTAAACTTTGTTTTAATTTAATACCAAAACGTGAACCATTGTTGTCTACTGCGTGGTTGATGTGCTCTTTGCTTTCACCGCCCGCTACATAGTTGGTTTTGTTAGAGGTGCTTTCCCACTTAACACGTAAAGAACCATAGAAATCGACATCCGTACCAGTTTGGTCAACATGGAAGTTATAAGCTTGTGCAGAACCTGCTGCTAATGCAGCTACAGATAAAGCAAGAAGTGTTTTTTCATAACGCTTTCCTTATGATTTAATGAAGTTAATAAAAAATTGAACTTTTTGCAGTTTATACACTACAACCTAAATGGTCAACCTTAAAT
>CAJPKS010000031.1:0-11990 GCA_905371285.1 Haemophilus sp. HMSC068C11
ATAAGAAGATAACGCCAATAACTTTTAGCTAGAAAATATGTTTTTTTGATATAAAAAAAGTGCGGTCAGAAATTTGTGTGATTTTCTGACCGCACTTTATTGTAAGTTATTACGATATTAAGGGCAGGGTTTACTCACCATAATTTCAATCACTTGGCGATCGATGTGGTGCATACTTTTAGACGCAATCGAACATAGATTGTCGATAGTGCGATCGAGATCATGTTCAACGATACCTTCATTACCCGTAACATGGGTTTCATCCATCGCCATGAGAACTGATTTATAGCCAGAAGCCACGCTGGTGGACACTTTCATCGCACAGCTATTGGATGCGCCATCGCAGATAATCCCGCTAATATCACCGATCATGCTGCAAATGCCCATGCTCACGGTTTCAAATTTGCCCGTAAGCAAATAGGCGATACCCGCACAGCTTCCCATTGATGCGGTTGTTACTGCGCAAAGGGCGGATAGTTTGGGTAATTTACTGTGGATATAAATGGCCATTAAGTGTGATAAGAAAAGGGCGCGGAGACGTTTTTCTTCACTTACGTTTAAATAATCGGCGACCACAACTACTGGCATAGTGGCGGCAATACCTTGATTGCCTGAACCTGAATTACTCATTGCTGGTAATGTAGCCCCGCCCATGCGGGCATCGGAGGCGGCAGTGGTTTCAATCATAATTTTGCTGAGCAAATCGTCTGACATTAAGCCACTACCAACTTGTTTGCGTAATGTTCTGCCAATATGTAGGCCGTAATTTTCGCGTAACCCTTCGTTAGACAGTGCGCGGTTGAGAATCGCAGCCTGTCTGATAAAGCGGATTTTATCGAGCTCAACTTCACAAGAAAATTCAAAAATTTCACGTGCGCTCACCTGCTTGAAAATATCATAAGGGTCGCAATCAGCACATTCATCGTGTTCTTTCTCAAAAACAACTTCGCCATTTTTTTCAATTAAAATGATGTTGGTGTGTTGATCTTGAATCGCTACTTTCACTCGGTCATTATCTGCAAACAACACCGCTTCAGAATATAAAATATGCTCGGTTTGATGAATATCCACATTAACGAGCTTTTTATCAAGCATCGCTTTGGCTTGTGAAACTTGCTCTGGTGTGATGTGTTTTAATACTTCCAACTCACCCTCAGGGTCACCGCCTAAAGCACCAATCGCGACGGCAATAGGTAAGCCCACCATGCCCGTTCCAGGTACCGCAACACCCAATCCATTTTTCATTAAGTTTGGTGACACCTTGGCTTCAATGCGTTCAGGTGTTTTGCCTAAATATTTAGCTGCGGTTGCTGCGGCAAGCGCCAAAGAGATAGGTTCAGTACAGCCAAGTGCGGGAACCACATCACGTTCCACAAGGTGAAGTAATGGTTTTTCGATTTCGTTGAGTCTTTCTTGATTCATAAAATTCTTTTTAAGTCTGTTAAATGCTGTCTTCTTTCTCTATGACTAATATGCGCGCTTCGCCTTGTGGATGAGCAACATGTTCGGTACCAATACCCGCATAAAAAATATCACCCGCATGGAGCAATACGGCTTTCTCTAGGCCCTCTTCTTTGTAGTGCATTTCCACCGTACCATCCATGACAGCAAAGACTTCTTCACCGTCATTGATATGCCATTTGTAAGGTTTATCTGTCCAGTGAAGACGCACGGAAATACCATTCATATTGGTAATATCCAGTGCTCCCCAAGCACGTTCTGCCGTAAAGTGCTGACTTTGAATAACTTTATTCATGACTAAATTCCTTAGTGCGCCTCATCCCAGTTAGTGCCTTGCCCCACATCTACAATCAATGGCACCACTAAATCAGCCGCACTTTCCATGTGTGTTTTGATGAGCTCGCTATAAAACGCGACTTTTTCTGACCGCACTTCAAACACTAATTCATCGTGCACCTGCATAATCATCGCAATATCGGGATCGTTTTGTAGTTTTTGATCCAATTGAATCATGGCACGTTTGATAATGTCTGCGGCGGTGCCTTGCATTGGTGCATTGATCGCGACACGTTCGGCTGCTTTACGGCGCATACCATTAGAAGAGTTAATATCTGGTAGATATAAACGACGGCCGAATAGAGTTTCCACATAGCCTTGGGCTTTGGCTTTTTCGCGAATATCGTGCATAAAAGTTTGTACGCCCGGATAGCGTTTGAAATATAAATCCATATAGCTTTGAGCATCGGCACGGCCAATACCGAGTTGACGCGATAAGCCAAAGGCTGACATACCGTAAATTAATCCGAAGTTAATCGCTTTAGCATTACGACGTTGTTCGGAAGTCACTTCATCTAGTGAGACACCAAAGATTTCTGCCGCAGTAGAGCGGTGAATATCTTTGCCTTGGGTAAAGGCGTTAATTAAGCCCTGATCCTGTGATAGGTGCGCCATAATGCGCAGCTCGATTTGCGAATAGTCGGCTGCCACAACAGTAAAGCCTTCGCGCGCAATGAAGGCCTGACGAATACGACGACCTTCTTCATTACGAATCGGAATATTTTGTAAATTCGGATCACTTGATGAAAGACGACCGGTGGCTGTCACCGCTTGATGGTAGGAAGTATGCACTCGACCCGTTTGCGGATTTACCATTTGCGGCAATTTGTCGGTGTAGGTCGATTTTAGTTTGCTGAGACCACGATGTTCTACCAACACTTTCGGTAATTCATGACTAAATGCCAATTCCTCCAATACTTCCTCGTTGGTGGATGGCGCGCCTTTTGGTGTTTTTTGAATGATAGGCAAACCTAATTTATCAAACAAAATTTCCTGTAATTGTTTGGTTGAGGCTAAATTAAATGGCTGCCCAGCCAAGACATAGGCTTGTTCTTCTAATTCACTTAAACGATTTGCGATTTCATTAGATTGTAGGAATAGTGCATCGCTATCAATTAAAACACCGCGACGTTCCATACGGGATAGCACACCTAACAATGGCAATTCCATTTCTTTAAAGAGTTTTTCCAGAGTGGGTTCTTTAGAGAGTTTTTCCCATAGCACTTGTTGCAGTTTCATTGTTACATCAGCATCTTCCGCCGCGTACTCGGCGGCTTTTTCCAACGGAATTTGGTTAAAAGTCAGCTGATTTTTACCTTTGCCTGCAATCTCTTCAAAAGTGATGGTTTGATGCCCTAAATAACGTTTCGCCAGATCGTCCATATTATGACGGCCTGTGCTGTTGAGTACATAGGACTCCAACATAGTATCGAAAGCCACACCTTGCACATCAATGCCATTACGGGCAAAGATGGTGAGATCGTATTTGAAGTTTTGCCCGACTTTTTGAATAGCAGGATTTTCTAAAACCGGTTTTAACAACGTAAGTGCGGTTGTTTTTTCGAGAGTTTTTGGTGCGCCTAAATAATCTAATTGTAGTGGTAAATAAGCTGCCTCGCCGTTTTCTAACGCAAAGGAAATCCCCACTAAGTTGGCAGCCATATAATCTAAATTATCGGTTTCTGTATCCAACGCAAAAAGTTTAGCTTGCTTGAGTTTTTCCACCCAACGATTTAAATCTGCTTCAGTGAGCAAGGTTTCATAACGGCTGCGATCAATTTGAATTGCCGGCAATGCTTCATCGCTATTGTCTTGAGCGAGGGCAGGCGTAGCTTGATAGTGATTAATCTTGGTCGGTTGTTCGTTATTATTAGTGATGGAATCAGCACCATTCATCACTTCATTGAGCCAACGTTTAAATTCATAACGGCCGAAATATTCGGTAAGTTGATCGTTATTGCTTGCACCAAGGGTAAGTTGCTCCGGAGTGATATCGAGAGCGACATCGGTTTTGATCGTGGCAAGGCGATAGGATAAATCGGCCATTTCTTTTTCAGCCAATAATTTATCACCTAATTTTTTTGCTCCACGAATTGGCAATTCGGCCACTTTGTCTAAGTTGGCATAAATTTCTGCCATACTGCCGATACCCTGCAAGAGGCCAAGTGCGGTTTTTTCACCGACACCCGCTACGCCTGGAATATTATCGGCGCTATCGCCCATTAGCGCTAAGTAATCAATGATGAGTTCTGGTGGAATACCGTATTTTTCAATCACGGCTTCGCGATCTAATAAGGTGTTATTCATGGTGTTGATCAACATAATGTTGTTATCCACTAGTTGCGCCATATCTTTATCACCGGTGCTGATCAAGACTTTTTGGTTGGCTTTGGAAGCGGCTACCGCTAAGGTACCAATGACATCGTCGGCTTCTACACCTTCAATGACTAAAAGAGGAATGCCAAGGGCTCGGATAATATCGTGTAACGGTTGAATTTGTTTGCGCAGATCATCCGGCATCGGTGGACGATGGGATTTATATTGTTCAAACATTTCATCACGGAACGTTTTGCCCTTTGCATCAAAGACTACTGCAATATGGCTCGGTTGCACTTGCGAAATCAGGCTTTTGAGCATGTTTAATACACCGTACATGGCACCTGTCGGCTCGCCAGCTGAATTGGTGAGCGGAGGAAAGGCATGAAAAGCACGATATAAATAAGATGAACCGTCCACTAGGACTAATGGATTAGGAGCGATAGTTGGCATAAATATTCCGTTCAAAAATAATGAAAAGTGTCGCATTATAGCGTAAATTGCGAAATGGGGCGAACGGATAAAGTGCGGTCAATTAAACGTAAAAATTATGACGAAGGCATTTGGCTGTGGCATAATAGGATCACTTGAGCATTCAACATAAGGGAATAACATGTCATTAAAACTGGTTGAAGTTGTTGTATTAGGGCAAGTGCTGCGCTTGAATGTCCCTGCCGAACAAGAAGATATTTTGCGTCAAGCGGCGCGTAATTTAGATCTTCAAGTGTCTGAAATGAAAGAGCGTACAGGTTTATTGCAATTAGACCGTGTGCTTTCTATTGTTGCCTTGAATTTAAGTTTTGAATTAACCCAAGAAAAAAATAAAAATGCCCAGATTGAAAACGTGTTATGTACGCGAATTCAGCAGTTAGATCATTCTTTAGAGAATGCATTAGGTGGGCGTACCATCGTAGATTAAATAAAAAAGAACCGCATGTTGAAAGTGCGGTTCTTTTTTTATGTGTTTTTTAATCTGGCGTGTAATAGAGTTTACCAATTTCAATTTTTTGTCGCCCTGTTTCTTCACGCCATTTATTGCTGTCTCGTAAAGAATAAACGCAGCCACAATATTCCTGTTGATAAAAACGTTCACGCTTACTGATTTCGATCATGCGTTGCGATCCACCTGCTTTACGCCAGTTGTAATCCCAATAAATCACATCATCATATTTTTCAGCCGCACGGTGACCACAACCATTAATTTGATCCATATCTTTCCAGCGAGAAATACCAAGGCAGCTGGTAAATACAGGGAAACCATGTTCATGAGCATATTCAGCGGCTTTTTCAAAACGCATATCAAAACACATGGTGCAGCGAATGCCACGTTCAGGTTCCCATTCCATACCTTTTGCGCGATCAAACCATTGTTGGCGATCGTAGTCTGCATCAATAAACGGAATTCCGAATTTTTGGGCAAAGCGGATGTTTTCTTCTTTACGAATTAAATATTCTTTTAATGGATGAATATTCGGGTTGTAAAAATAAATTGTAAATTCAATACCAGAGGCCAAAATGGCTTCCATCACTTCACCTGAGCAAGGCGCACAGCAGGAGTGGAGAAGCAACTTATTATATCCTTCAGGTAATTCGAGTTTTTCACGAATAAAAGGCGCATTGGGATCCTTACGCACTTTTTGTTTACGTGGTCTTTGAAATTTAGCTTGAGAATCGACCGCACTTTGCGGTTGAATTTGTTCTTCAGTCATATTAATAAGTTCGATCTACCGATAAATAAGCCAGTGAAATTAAGGCTTTTTTGTATTGGCTTTCAGGTAATAATGCAATGGCATCAACCGCTTTTTGAGCTTCTTGTTTCGCGCGATCCATTGCGTAATCGAGAGATTTATGTTCTGCCATAATCGCAAGTACGTCATCGATCGCATCACGTTTCCCGCCTTGCTCAATGGCTTCGCGAATAAGCGCGGCTTGTTGTGGATTACCGTGGCGCATTGCGTGTAATAAAGGAAGAGTCGGTTTACCTTCGGCGAGATCATCACCCACATTTTTACCTAATGCGGCTGCGTTAGCGCTGTAATCTAGCACGTCATCCACTAATTGGAATGCGGTACCAAGATAGCGACCATATTCTTGAAATGCGGTTTCAATCGATTTTTCAGCACCTGCAACAATCGCCACAGATTGTGCTGCCACTTCAAATAAGCGTGCCGTTTTACTATAAATCACACGCATATAGCTTTCTTCTGTGGTATCGGGATCATTGACGTTCATTAATTGTTGAACTTCACCTTCCGCCAACACGTTGGTGGCATCTGCCATAATGCGAAGAATATCTAGCGATTGTAATTGCGCCACTAATTGGAAGGCACGAGTATAAATGAAGTCACCCACTAATACGCTAGCGGCATTACCAAAGGCAGAGTTTGCTGTTGCGCGGCCACGACGCATATCCGATTCATCTACTACATCATCATGTAATAAAGATGCGGTGTGAATAAATTCCACAAAGGTCGCACAAGTCGCCACTTTGTCGCTTTCGTAGCCTAATGCACGCGCCGCTAAAACCGCAATAAGTGGTCGAATACGTTTTCCGCCACCTTGTACAATATAAAAACCAAGCTGATTAACCATCGGCACATCGGAGTTAATTTGTGCTAAAATGGCTTGGTTGACTTTCTGCATATCCGCATCTGTTAATGCTTGGATTGTATGCATATCCATTAAATCTTGTTTGTTCATCTTCATTTGGTTCGATGGTTGTGTATATAAAAGAAAAGTGCGGTGAATTTTACCCGATTTTTCAGGGTTTCTGAAATTAAACTCGAGGAAAAGCGCTTTTTTTTATTTTATTGCAAATAAGTGCTTGCGATCGAGTTGTTTTTTCCGTAGAATTTGCGACCTATTTATATGAATTTTGAAGTGCGGACCGAAAATAGTAACGGAGAAGCACAATTATAGCGGAGTATTTATGTACGCAGTTTTCCAAAGTGGCGGTAAACAACACCGTGTGAGCGAAGGTCAAGTAGTTCGTTTAGAAAAACTTGAACTTGCAACTGGCGCAACAGTTGAGTTCGACTCAGTGTTGATGGTCGTTAATGGTGAAGATGTTAAAATTGGTGCACCAGTAGTAGCTGGCGCGAAAGTAGTGGCTGAAGTTGTGGCACAAGGTCGTGGCGATAAAGTTAAAATCGTTAAGTTCCGTCGTCGTAAACACAGCCGTAAACAACAAGGTCATCGTCAGTGGTTCACAGAAGTGAAAATCACTGGGATTCAAGCATAATTTCAGAGGAGATCAAGTAGATGGCAACTAAAAAAGCTGGTGGTTCAACTCGTAACGGTCGTGATTCTGAAGCTAAACGCCTTGGTGTTAAACGTTTCGGTGGCGAGTCTGTATTAGCAGGTAGCATCATTGTACGTCAACGTGGTACTAAATTCCACGCAGGTAACAACGTAGGTATGGGTCGTGACCACACCTTATTTGCTACCGCTGACGGTAAAGTAAAATTTGAAGTTAAAGGCGAGAAAAGCCGTAAATACGTAAGTATTGTAACTGAATAATTTTACATCTGATTTGATAAACGCCCCGCATTATCTGTGGGGCGTTTTCTTTGTTTTCTTACCTGTGATTTACAATAATTACTCACATTTGTTATTCTGGCACTATTGCTTATCTTGATATTTCTTAGTCGAAATTTATCTTAATTCCTAACCGCACTTTAGTAAAATAAAGGAAGATATCATGAAACGACAACCGCTTTTAGGTTTTCTCTTCGCTTTAATTACGGCGATGGCGTGGGGATCTTTACCTATTGCGTTAAAACAGGTTCTATCAGTGATGACACCACAAACGATCGTTTGGTATCGATTTGCGGTAGCTTCTCTTGCACTATTGATTCTGCTAGGTTACAAGAAAAAATTACCACAATTTTCGAAAGGTGGTCGTTTTATTTGGCTTGTACTCATCGGTGTAGCAGGATTAGCGGGTAATTTCTTTTTATTTAATAGTTCACTTAATTTTATAGATCCTTCTTCAGCTCAAATTTTTATTCATTTTTCTTCTTTTGGTATGTTAATTTGCGGTATTTTTGTCTTTAAAGAAAAGCTCGGATTACATCAAAAGATTGGTTTAGGTTTGTTATTGGCTGGATTAGTACTTTTCTTCAATGATAAGCTTGAGGTGTTTAAAGGAGAGAGTGGTTATTTAACAGGTGTCTTACTCAGCCTGACTGCTTCATTAGTTTGGGTTGCTTATGGTATGGCACAAAAGCTCATGCTCCGTCGTTTTAGTTCGCAACAAATTTTATTAATGATGTATTTCGGATGTCTTTTAGTCTTTACACCTGTAGCTGAATTTTCACAAGTGAGTAACCTCACCCCGTTTGCATTCGGTTGTTTTGTTTATTGCTGCTTGAATACGTTATTTGGTTATGGGGCTTATGCTGAGGCGCTTAATCGTTGGGAGGTTTCTAAAGTAAGCGTAGTGATAACCTTAGTACCACTCTTTACCATTTTCTTTGCCCATCTTGCCCATTATGTGAGCCCTGAGAATTTTGTCGCGCCAGAATTAAATATGATTAGCTATATTGGGGCGTTTGTTGTAGTATGCGGAGCAATTTTGTCGGCAATCGGACATAAGTTATTACCGCAATCAAAATAAAGTGCGGTTAAATATTGGAGAGTTTTTATGAAATTTATTGATGAAGCCCTGATTCGAGTGGAAGCAGGGGATGGTGGAAATGGTTGTGTAAGTTTCCGCCGTGAAAAATTTATCCCAAAAGGCGGCCCAGATGGCGGTGATGGCGGTGATGGCGGTGATGTTTATTTGGTTGCAGACGAAAACTTAAATACTTTGATCGATTATCGCTTTACAAAACGTTTTGCCGCAGAGCGTGGTGAGAACGGACACAGTTCAGATTGCACTGGTCGCCGTGGTAAAGATATTACGTTACGAGTGCCGGTGGGAACGCGTGCAATTGATAATGACACCAAAGAAGTGCTTGGCGATTTAACGAAGCATGGTGCCAAAATGTTAGTGGCGAAAGGCGGTTATCATGGTTTAGGTAATACGCGTTTTAAATCTTCAGTAAATCGTGCACCTCGCCAAAAAACCATGGGTACACCAGGGGAAAAACGCGATTTATTATTAGAGTTAATGCTTCTTGCGGATGTCGGGATGCTTGGTTTACCGAATGCAGGTAAATCTACCTTTATTCGTGCCGTTTCAGCCGCAAAACCAAAAGTCGCTGATTATCCATTTACCACTTTAGTGCCAAGTTTAGGTGTCGTGAAAGTGGATGAGAGCCATAGCTTTGTGGTGGCAGATATTCCTGGATTGATTGAAGGTGCATCGGATGGCGCAGGTTTAGGGATTCGTTTCTTAAAACACCTGGAACGTTGTCGTGTGTTAATTCATTTAGTGGATATTAATCCTATTGATGAATCCGATCCTGCAGATAATATTGCGATCATCGAGTCAGAATTATTCCAATATAGCGAAAAATTGGCAGATAAACCGCGTTGGTTAGTCTTCAATAAAATTGATACGATGAATGAAGAAGAGGCGCATGAACGAGCACAAGAGATTACCGAACGTCTTGGTTGGGAAGAAGGCTATCACCTTATTTCTGCCGCAACCGGTAAGAATGTACCGCCACTTTGTCGTGATATTATGGATTTCATTGAAGCGAATCCACGAGATGCGGAAGTAGAAGAAAATAAACCGGAAGAAGTGAAATTCAAATGGGAAGACTACCATCAAGAACAGCTTGCTGAACATCAATTTGATGATGAAGATGACGACTGGGATGATTGGGACGAAGAAGATGAAGAAGGCGTTGAGTTTATTTATAAACCTTAATGCCTAAATGAAAAAAGAGCGGAAATTTGACCGCTCTTTTTTTATTGCTGTTAACCTTTCTTTTTCCCACCTTGACGTGCTTTAAAGCGAGGATTAGTTTTCGAAATGACATAAACGACACCGTGGCGGCGAACAATTTTGCAGCCAGGACGATTTTTTGCACTTTTTAGCGAAGATAATACTTTCATTGAATATTCCTATTTTGATTTAAATGCACCAAATTTACCATAGCGGTTTGCAAATTCACTTGCACGACCTTCATTCCCAATTTGACGGGTTTTACCGGTATAAAATGGGTGAGATGCAGATGAGGTATCACACATAAATACAGGGTATTCGTTACCATCTTCCCATTGCATGGTGTTGTTAGTTTTAGCGCAAGAACGGATGAGAAAGCCTTGTTTCGCATTGGAATCGTAAAATAAAACGGTACGATAATTTTCAGGATGAATGCCTTTTTTCATTAGAACTCCTTATATGACGGAAATAATTGGGCGAAGATACTAATTTAAAAGAGAATGATTATCAATGTATTTTTATTCATAGCCATGAGAATTTTTTTCATATTGAGAAAAAGAAAAATGCCTTTCGATTGAAAGGCATTTTGTCTGTTTGGTTGGAGAGTTATCCACGATGCGCATTTTTCATAATACGCTCTTTCGCCACTTTCCATTCGCGCTCTTTAATATCATCACGTTTATCATGTTGTTTTTTACCTTTCGCAAGACCGATTTTGATCTTCGCCCAAGGGCCTTTCCAATAAAGAGAAAGGGCAACAATAGTAAAACCATCACGGCTTGATTTACCGAAAAGATTATCTAGTTCACGTTTATTCAATAAAAGCTTACGTGTACGCGTCGGATCGCAAACCACGTGAGTAGAGGCCAAGCTTAATGGTTGAATGGTTGCTCCAAATAAATAGGCTTCACCGTTTTTAAAAATGATATAGCTGTCGCTGATATTGGCTTTACCTGCGCGCATTGATTTTACTTCCCAACCTTGTAATTCAAGGCCGGCTTCAATTTCATCTTCAATAAAATATTCGTGTCGAGCTCGTTTATTTAACGCAATGGTGCTGGAGCCGACTTTGACTTACTTTTTGGTCATTGTTATCCGTTATTCATTAATCGTAAATTGGCGTTGATTTTACCGAATCTCGCCGTGGATAGCAAAAAACAAAAGGCTGATTTGACTCAGCCTTTTATTACTTAATGAGAGATTATTCTTCTAATTCACCACAGAAACGATAGCCTTCACCATGCACGGTAGCAATAATTTCTGGTGTATTAGGATGATCTTCAAAATGTTTCCGAATGCGGCGAATTGTTACATCCACAGTACGATCTTGTGGTTTTAATTCGCGTCCTGTCATTTTTAGCAATAATTCTTCGCGAGTTTGCAATTTTCCTGGATTTTCACAGAAATGCAACATGGCACGAAATTCACTACGCGGTAGCTTAAACTCAGTGCCTTCAGGCGTAATTAAATTATGACTATTTAAATCCAGTGTCCAACCATTAAAACGATAGTTCTCACGTTGTAAATGGGCCTCTTTGCCATTTAATGTCATGGTGCGATGCAATAAATTTCTTGCACGAATGGTGAGTTCTCTAGGGTTGAAGGGTTTGGTGAGATAATCATCGGCTCCGATTTCTAAACCTAAGATTTTATCAACTTCATTATCTCTCCCCGTGAGAAAAATCAGAGGGATAGGTGTTTTTTCACGCAATTCACGGCCCAGTAATAAACCATTTTTACCGGGTAAGTTGATATCTAATACGATGAGATTAACCGTTTCCGAGCTTAACTGACGATACATTTCGGCACCATCTTGTGCTTGTAATACCTCATAGCCCTCAGCTTCAAAAATTCCTTTTAACGTATTACGGGTTACCGCTTCATCTTCCACGATGAGAATTTTGGGGGTAGCCATTCGTTGCTCCTTGTTATACTTTGTTATGGGCATATTCTATAATTGTAACATTGCTGTAACAACAGAAAAGTGCGGTCATTGTTTAAATTACATTTAATTTTATGATCTAAGTCATAAATTATTAAC
>CAJPKS010000032.1:0-11785 GCA_905371285.1 Haemophilus sp. HMSC068C11
ACAAGCACCGCACTTGGGCGAGCATGCAAGCCATGTTCATTACGAACAGTAAAGGTGCCAATCACTGCACCTGTAGCGATTTGGTCTTCAGATTGAGTTGCTGCAACTGGCACTTTACCGCCATTAAGTACGGTCAAAATTTGCTGCGTATTACCACTTAATAAAATATTTTGGACTTCATCATCCAATAAACGCGCTAATGTCTCATTGATTTGATCGTTAACCGCCGAAATCGTCAACACGCCTTTCACCGCTTTGCCATTATGATTAAAAATGGTTTTCGCACGACTGAATGCTAAGGCATTTTTCACATTACCTGATACGGCATCGGTTACCCATAACCCTTTACCAAGCGGCAGAGCAGAATTGGATACCACTTCAGAAACAAAGCTATTTTCAACCGCACTTTGCTGTTGTAATTTACCTGCATTGATGGCGGTAAGGGTGAGCAAACTTTGCGTTTCAATATCTAAACTTAATGTTTCTTCAGCAATGCTAAAAGCATCGCTTTCACCTAACAAAATCGCACGGAATTTTTCAACATTTGTTAATGTCGCTAACTGTGCCGCCGTATCTTCATCACCTAAAACATGCGTTAATTGACGAAGCAAAGCAAGATGCTCATCGGAACGGGCAGCAATACCAATCACAACATAAGCAATATTGCCTTCTCCCCACTCAATACCTTGTGGAAATTGGAAAACTTGTACACCGGTTTTTTTCACCATTGAACGGGTTTCTAATGTACCGTGTGGAATTGCAATCCCATTGCCTAAAAAAGTGGAAGTTTGTTGTTCACGTCCAAGCATACCTTGCAAATAGCCTTGTTCAACATTGCCAGCTTGCTCTAACACGCTTGCAGCCATTTCAATAGCTTGCAGCTTATTTGTTGCCGTAGCATTTAAATGAATGTTGCTTTCCGAAAGTTCTAACATTCTTGCTCCTTCACATTGATGATTTAAAAAAAGAAAAGCTGCTGATGAGGTCTCTCATCAACAGCTCAAATTGATTATTGGCCGGTACAGGCTTTGAGTAGCATTTCGCTACCTTGGGAAATGTAGGCGTCATTTTCACCGCGCTCTTTGCCTTTTTGCAAATCACGCATTGCATCGTAGATCCCTTGCGTCACACTTGGCGAATCCACTTTTTGCCAACAATTTGCACTTAAACGGCTGAAGTTAGTTTGTAATGCTTCTGCATGTAACACACCGCTATAGTAAGCATACACATCAGAATCATGACCACCTGTGTAGAGTTTATCTTGAATTTGCTTGATTGGTACAACAATACGACCGAGATACCAGTCATTCGCACCACTTGCAAAATTATCCACAAAGAAATTTTTTGTTACACGATCTTTATACGTTGCCACAGTGGCTTCATAAGCGGCGGCATAAGATTTTTGGTCGATTTTATCTTTATCTAAATCAATGACCTTTTTGTCTTTACCCATAAACGGAATATAAGAGGTCATATCTGAAATCGAAGAACAACCCGCAAGCATGACTGCAAAAAAGAATATCGAGATTTTTTTAAACATTAAATTTTCCTTATTTATAGGCGGTTAAAACCGCTGTTAATTATACTTAGAATGGGGAGTTAAGCAAGGTAACACCTAGTACTACGCTGATTCTTTGCTCACTCCGCTGTCTTTGACAATCGAAACTAAAATTTGATCAATTTTGAAGTTTTCGGTATCAATGACTTCAAATTTATATTTATCGTATACAACAAAATCGGTTTTTTTCGGAATTTTGCGTAACATATACATCATAAAGCCACTAATAGTCTCGTAATTTTCTGAATCAGGGAAAGATTCAATATCCAAAACGCGCATCACATCTTCAAGCGGCGTTGCCCCATCAATCAACCAAGAGTTTTCATCGCGGCTAACGATTTGCTCTTCTTCGTTAGAAACCAATTCTCCCATCACAATACTCATCACATCGTTCAAGGTAATTAAGCCCATTACAAGCGCATATTCATTGACGATAATCGCAAAATCTTCCCCCGTAGATTTAAACAACTCCAATACTTCGTATAACGACAGCGTATCTGGGATAAATAACGCTTTGCGTAATAAACGGCTATCTGTTAAATCTACTACTTCTTGTTGAAGATAAAGCGTCAACAAAGTATGGGATTCCACATAACCTAAAATCTTGTCCAAACCATTATCACAGATCACTAATTTAGAATGAGAGTCAGCCGATAAGGTATTCAACACTTCCTGACGAGTAAAAGTGCGGTCTAAAAACACGATGTTTTCACGAGTCGTCATGGTTGAAGACACGGTACGCTCTTGCATTTCAAAGATGTTTTCAATCAAATAATGTTCTTGTGTTTTTAGTACGCCCGCTTCGGCACCAGCCTCCACAATCGCCACAATGTCTTCTGGAGTCATATTATCTTCGCGCTTAGTGGATATCCCCATTAAATGGAAGAAGATATTAGAAAGACCATCAAAAAACCATACAATAGGTTTTAAGAAGAAAATGAAGACTTGCATAATGCCAATAGTCCGTAACGCCACACCTTCAGGATTAATCAATGCGAGACGTTTCGGAATTAAATCGGCTAATAAAACAAATGTTGTGGTTACCATGAAAAAAGCAATCCAAGAGGAGGCTGGCTCAACCCATTCTGCCATAGTGTATTCATGTAAAAAACTCTGTAAGTGAAGACTAATGGTTGCTTCACCAATCACACCACCGAGTACGGCAACCATATTAAGTCCAATTTGTACTACAGTAATGAAACGCCCTGGCTGTTCCTGTAATTTTAAAACTTTCTCCGCTTTGATATTGCCTTCATTGGCCAACGTTTGTAGTTTAATGCGTCTTGCACCCGCGAGAGAAATCTCAGCTGATGACAAGATTGCACTGACAATAATTAATACGATTAAAATAAAAATCGCTGCAGATAAACTCATAATGTTCTCTTTATTGGCTTTAAAGTGCGGTCAATTTACCGCTGGTTTTTAATCTAGAAATGTTATTATTAAATTGTGAGGGCGTTCTATGACGCCCCATATTTGAGAAACGCTAATTTTCGCTGTCGAACCAGCCACGTACAAATTGGATAGAAAGGAAAAGAGTAATTAATAAGAAAGCATAGAATACCCAAGATAAAATCGGATGGCTTGGTGTCACATCGCCACTGATTTCTTTCACTGCAACGGCATTGCGATATTCATCGAACATCGTCATCCGCCAACCGTAATACTTGATTTGCACTAATTTGTTTTCATTACCCAAGGCTTGAACTTGAGCCTGTAAGTTCGCTGAACCAAATTTAAAGTAGAATGGAAAACCCCAACGGGTATCTTCATTACGATACACCATGATTTTGCCATCATCATTTTGTGTATTGATAAAATACACATCGCGCGTTGGACCATCAGCCGGATTCGATTTTGTAATCGGGCCATCTTTATCCACACGTTTCACTTCCACACCGGTTACTCGCGTTACATCATAGTGTGGGAAAACGTAGTCTACCACCGCGAACATAAAGCCGTGGAAAACAAAGACTACTAAAAATAAAAAGTACTTAAAAAACTTACGCATAAAACTCCCTCATTTAAATCGATGATTTATTGTACATTAATTTTAAATAAACGCTCGAAGTTTTGTGTACTAATTTGTGCAAATTCTTCCATAGACAACCCTTTTAACGCTGCCACATACTCACACACTTCACGTGTATAGGCAGGTTGGTTCTCTTTACCACGATAAGGTACAGGTGCTAAATAAGGCGAATCCGTTTCAACTAACAAACGATCTGCCGGCACATAACGAATAGCTTCACGAATACTTTCCGCATTTTTAAAGGTTATAATGCCTGAACAAGAAATATAAAACCCTAAATCAAGTGCCTTTTTCGCAAAATCCAAGGTTTCCGTAAAACAATGAATTAATCCACCACACTTTTCTGCCTGGTGCTCACGCAACATGGCAATGGTATCTTCTGGCGCTGAACGAGTATGAATAATCACGGGTTTATCCACTTCATTAGCAATTCTGATTTGATCCGCAAAAACCGTTTGCTGCAATGCCTTATTATCTGCACTGTAATAATAATCCAAACCAATTTCGCCAATTGCGATCACTTTTTTATCTTGGGATAAACGTAATAAACGATCGGCATCGTAAGGTTCTTCTTCAAGATCTAGTGGATGTACACCGCAAGCCAAAGACACATTCGGAAATTTTGCTAACTCAGGGTAAGCTTTTTCAAAACGGCTTAATGTTACGCCAATCGCCAATAAATGCTTCACATCCCGTGCATTGGCTTTAGTCACTACATCAGCAATATCTTTGTGTAAATTTACATAATCCAATGCATCTAAATGGCAATGGGAATCTACGATAAACATAATTTATTTAGTCCTTAAATACGTCGGTAATTAACTTTGTCAAACCATCTAATAACATTAATTCTGTGTTAACGCCGTTGATAGTGAGTAAATCCGAGCGTACTTTTTGCATAATTTTATTTGCGGTTAATAACCCAAGCGCTGTTTGCTCATCTGCAAATTGAGTTACACCTGTTTTAAGATCAAGTGTTTGCCAGCCACTTTGTATTTCGAGTTTGTATTTAATGGCATCGCTTAAAAACGCTAAAATCCAATCCACTTGTTGTATGGTGCGCTCTTTTTCAAAGAAAGGCAAAATTTCCAAAGGCGAACGACGACGATAAAAAAGCCAAAATTGGCGTAGGAAATTCTTCCGTTGTTCAATTAATCCTTGCTGGAGGGTTTCCAATGCTAACAGCGGACGCCCCAAATTCATCGCAAGTGCGGTTAATAATTCTGATGTTTCTGCCTGAAATTGAGAAGAAAGCCAATTTAGGGCTTCCATTTCCATTGGCAAAGGCACATTCCACACTTGGCAACGGCTGTAAATAGTCGCTAACAACGAAGAGGAAGGCTCTGTTTGTAATAAGAAATACGTGTTTGGACGTGGCTCTTCCAAGGTTTTGAGCAATGCATTCGCTGCCGCTTCCGTAAGACGTTCTGCATCCTGGATATATACTAATTTATTGCCATTTTGTTGCGCGTGTTGGCTGACAACATCATTAATTGCCCTTACCTGATCAACACCAATATCTTTGCCTTCTTGAGAGGCTAAAACATGAAAATCAGGATGACTGTGCGCTGCCATTAAATGGCAAGCATGACAATGGCCACAAGGTGCATTATCTGGCGTTTGACACATAATGTGTTTTGTCAAAGCCTCAAACAAACCTTCAGCACCGAGACCTTGATCAGCTTTAATCAATAATGCATGATGCCCCAAACCTTCGCTAAAAGTTTGGCTAATTTTGTGATAAGTAGGCACTAACCAAGGATAAAGTTCGCTCATTTTGCTTGTGAAACCCACCAATTTTTGACCGCACTTTGTATGTCTGCTTGTACTTTTTCCAAAGGCTGACCTGCATTAACAACCGCGGTTTTTGGGTTGTTCTGTACTAATTCCAAATAACGTTGGCGGGTACGATGGAAGAAATCGAGTCCTTGTTGTTCAATGCGGTCTAATTCACCACGACCTCTAGCACGAGCCAGCCCTTCTGCAGGATCAATGTCTAAATACAGTACAAAATCAGGCTCAAAATCGCCTAATACCATATTTTTTAAATTCGCCATAAGTGTTTGGTCAAACTGACGCCCACCGCCTTGATAAGCCTGTGAAGACATATCATGTCGATCGCCAAGCACAATTTTACCTTCTGCCAATGCTGGCTTAATCACATTTTTTACCAATTGAATTCGTGCCGCATAAAGCATTAATAATTCCGCTTTATCCGTAACGGGTTCTTCTGTTTCATGCTTGATTAAATGGCGCAATTTTTCTGCTAGCGGAGTACCACCTGGCTCACGAGTAAATACGATATCATTTACACCAAGGGATTTTAATGTATCCACCACCGTTTGCATGGCGGTACTTTTACCTGCACCTTCCAAGCCTTCAATCACGATAAATTTGCCTTGCATTAGTTGGCTCCTTTTTGTTGGCTACGATACCAACGTAAATATTCTTTCACTGCTTTATTATGCTCGTTCAGATTACGAGTAAATTTATGACCGCCACTTCCATCGGCAATAAAATAATAAAAGTCCGTTTTTGCTGGATGAGCCACGGCCTGCAAAGCACTTTCACTCACCATCGCAATTGGTGTTGGTGGTAGCCCCTCAATCATATAGGTATTGTAAGGGGTCATCGTTTCCAAATCTTTTTTACGAATATTGCCGGTATAACGCTCACCCATTCCATAAATCACGGTTGGGTCAGTTTGCAGTTTCATATTGGCTTTTAAACGATTAATAAATACGGAAGCCACTTGTGGGCGCTCCGCCGCAATCCCCGTTTCTTTCTCCACAATAGAAGCCAAAATCAGCATCTGATACGGATCCGCTAATAGGAGATTTTCATCACGTTCATTCCACGCTTTATCTAAGGCTTTTTGTAAACGAGTAGTTGAACGTTTTAATAATTCAAGATCAGTTGAGTTTGGCGTGTAATTATAGGTATCTGGATACAACCACCCATCCATGTTATTCCATTCGTAAACGGCTTTTGCAACGGCTGGAATATCTAATAACGCCATAATTTCTTTATCACTTTTACCTTGCAAGGTTTGTTTTAAGTGCGGTGCGTTTTCAAGGTTTTTACGCCATTCCTTGAACGTTTTACCTTCAATAAACTTCACGCTAAATTGCGCTTCCTTGCCGGAATTGAGCATATCCAATAAATCTTGCAACGTTTTCACGCCCGTTAAAGAATAAGTCCCCGCTTTCACTTTGTTGAGCTGAGGTTGTAATTTCAATAACCAAGGCAATAAATCGGCATGTTCAAGAATTTTTTCTTGCTCTAATAAAGCGGCGAGTTTACTGCCAGTAGTGCCTCGCTCAATTGTCAGCAATTGATCTTGCGTGACATTCACCGGCGTATGAACAAACTCAGTTAATTTTTGATAACCCCAAAAACCAACACCGCCAAGAATTAGCAAAAGAATCAGTAAAAAGACAAAAAATTTTTTCATGCGTCACTCATTTTATAAAAACGACAAAGGGGCAAAATGCCCCCTTATTCTAACGTTTTCTGTTATTTATCGAAATATTGAATATCAGCATTTTTACGTAATGCTTTCACCCAGTCTTTGGTTGCTTCTTGTAATTGGCTATTTACGATTTGCTCGTAAGCTTTTTGACGATAGGCATCTTCTGTTTTATCGCCATCTCGACTACCCGTTACTTCAAGGATATGCCAACCAAATTCAGATTTAAATGGTGCTGAAATGGTACCTTGTGGTGTAGTTTCAACCATTTTTGCAAATGGGCCCACATAAGCTTCTGGGAAGGCATAGCCTAAACTTCCGCCATTTGCACCAGATAAATAATCTTTAGAGTATTTTAATGCCGCATCAGCAAATGTCATTTTGCCAGAAATAATCTCGCTACGAATACGCTCTAATTCTGCTTTAGCTTGTGCATCATTCAGTAATGGGTTTAATTTTAATAAAATATGACGAACCTCATACTCTTTGCCCATCACTTTTTGCGCAGTGCCTTTTGCTTTTGCTTCATCGAGCATTTGTTTACCCAATGCATCCACTTGCTCGCGAGTCACATCCACGCTGTTTTGAATAGCATGGTTACGCACGCCCGCCATTAACATTTGGCGAGAAATTTGTTGTTTAAATGCATTTAAGGAAATGCCTTGATAATCCAATGCATCTAAGAATTGACCATAAGTTAAACCATTTTTCGCCGCAATATCTTCTACGATACGGTTTACTTCCGCTTGGTTTACTTTTATACCTGATTCTTTGATAGCTTTCTCTGTCAGCATATCATCA
Organism: Haemophilus sp. HMSC068C11; assembly: GCA_905371285.1. Taxonomy (GTDB): domain Bacteria; phylum Pseudomonadota; class Gammaproteobacteria; order Enterobacterales; family Pasteurellaceae; genus Haemophilus_D. Next base: position 7,861 of record CAJPKS010000032.1, read on the forward strand.
ATAATCTTATCTAATGCTGCTCGTTGGCTACCTTTCTTGCCCATTACGGCATTCACTTGGCTTTGTAAAATTGGTGTACCATTTACGGTCGCCACAACGCGTTCTTCTGCTTGTACTTGAGAAAAAGTAAACAGACCGATCATGGCAAACAAAAGAGATTTTAACATTGATTTTTTCATTTTAGTTGTCTTAAAAAATAATAGGATAATGCTCGTTAGATTATCAATTTTATCAAAGGTTCACAATAGGCTGATCGTTATTTAGGCAATAATGCCACTTCATAACAACCATCATATTTTAATGTACGCACCTGAACTTGTTCATCGCGAGAGGTCGGCACATTTTTACCCACATAATCTGCCCGAATCGGCAATTCACGATGTCCACGATCCACTAAAATCACCAACTCAATTTTAGCTGCTCGACCAAAATCCGTTAACGCATCCATCGCGGCACGAATGGTTCTTCCGGTGAATAGAACATCATCGATCAAAATGACTTCTTTACCCTGAATATTCATATAACTGGAGGCACCACTATACACAGGAGTTGGATTTTCAGGTTCAACATACTCTAAGTCATCGCGGTAAAACGTGATATCCAATTCCATCATTGGAAGACTTACACCATTCAATTCTTCAATGCGGCGTTGAATCAATTCTGCAATTTCTGCTCCACGACGTTTTACCCCAACTAAAATCACATTATTGAAATCTTGGTGCTTTTCAATAATTTCATGGGAAATACGTGAAATGGTGCGTAAAAATCTGTCTGCATCAATAATGATTTTTTCCATTTTATCTCTCGCTTTATTTATATCGCCTAAAGTGCGGTTAAAAAACACTAATTTTTTTGACCGCACTCTTACTGGAATATTAACCGAATTCTAGCTCTACCGCATTTTCACCGAGCAAATTCACCAATTCTGTTAGAATCTCATCCGTTGGTGTAATCGACCATTGAATCCCTAAACGCAATAACGCACGGCCTTTTGCGCTTTGATAATATACGTTAATTGGTAAAGTACCGCCACTAACAGGTTCTAACATTTCTTTCAATTTCTTAATAAAACTTGGGCTAATCTGCTCCTCAGATAAACTGATAGCCAAAGATTTTGCATAACGGGAACGCGCCTCATCTAAGGTCATTAAATCCCGTACCGACATTTTTAATCCACCTGAAAAATCGTCAAAACTCACTTGGCCTGATACCACCACAACCGTATCTTTTTGCAGTTTTTCACAAAATTGGTCTAAGCTTTCCCCAAACAGAGTTAAATCCAAACGTCCAGAACGGTCATCAATGGTTGCGATACCAATTCGATTGCCTTTTTTCGTCGTTGCGAAACGAGTTGATACCAACAAACCGGCTGCCGTGCTAATTTGCCCACGGCGATTTGGCGTGAGATCTTTTAATCGCGTAGAACTGTAATGAGAAAGCTCTTTTAAATAACGACTTACCGGATGGCTGCTTAAATACAAACCAAGGGTTTCACGCTCACCATCTAGAATTTGTTTTTCTGTGTAAGGTGGCGTATGGGCGTAAGCATTTTCCACTTCTTCGTGTGTTTCTGTTAGCACACCGAACATATCGGTTTGCCCCATGGCCTCATCTTTTGCATGCTGATCAGAGGCTTTGAGTGCATCTTCTAGATTCTTAGATAACGCCGCACGATGTGGCCCTAACTTATCAAACGCGCCCGACATAATCAGACTTTCAAAGGTACGACGGTTAATTTTCTTCAAATCAACGCGAGCACATAAATCAAACAAATCCCTGAAAATCCCACCTTCATTACGTGCGGTAATCAATGCCTCAATCGGACCTTCCCCTACACCTTTAATGGCACCGATGCCGTAAACAATTTCACCATTTTCATTCACGCTGAAATGATGTTTCCCTACGTTGATATCCGGTGGGGTAACTTTTAAGCCCATACGCAAACATTCATCGTACAAGCCAACAATTTTATCCGTATTATCCATTTCCGAGGTCATTACTGCTGCCATAAACTCAGCAGGGAAATGGGTTTTCAGCCAAAGAGTTTGGTAAGATACCAATGCGTAAGCGGCAGAGTGCGATTTATTGAAACCATAGCCGGCAAATTTTTCCACCAAGTCGAAAATCTTCATGGAAAGTTCGCCATCAACGCCATTTTTTTCAGCGCCTTCTTTAAACACTGAGCGCTGTTTCGCCATTTCTTCCGGCTTTTTCTTACCCATCGCACGACGTAATAAGTCCGCACCACCGAGGGTATAACCCGCTAACACCTGAGCAATCTGCATAACTTGCTCTTGATACAAAATAATACCGTAAGTTGGCTCTAGAATCGGTTTAAGGCTTTCATGTTGGTAGTTTGCATCAGGATAAGACACCTCTTCTCGACCATGTTTACGGTCAATAAAGTTATCTACCATGCCTGATTGTAATGGACCTGGTCGGAATAATGCCACCAACGCGATAATATCTTCAAAACAGTCTGGCTGAAGGCGTTTAATTAAATCTTTCATCCCACGAGATTCCAACTGGAATACGGCGGTCGTTTCAGATCGCTTCAGCAACTCAAAAGATTCGGGATCATCTAATGGAATAGCAGCAATATCAACTGGCGGTTTGCCTTCACGAGTAAGGCGGGCATTAATCATATCTAGTGCCCATTTGATAATGGTGAGTGTACGCAAACCTAAGAAGTCAAACTTCACTAAACCGGCATATTCCACATCATTTTTATCAAAGTGAGTAACCGGATGAAGTCCTTCGTTGTCACAATAAAGAGGTGCAAAGTCTGTAATCAAAGAAGGCGAAATCACTACGCCACCTGCGTGTTTACCCGCATTTCGCGTGACACCCTCTAGCTTACGCGCCATATCAATCAAGGCTTTGACTTCTTCATCTGAATCATATGCTGTTTGTAGTTGCGGTTCAGCCTCAAAAGCCTTGGCTAAGGTCATGCCAGGATCAGGGGGAATCATTTTCGAAATACGATCCACGAAGCCATAAGGATGGCCTAATACTCGACCTACATCTCGAATTACCGCTTTGGCCGCCATGGTACCAAAGGTAATAATTTGTGATACCGCACCACGACCATAGGTTTCAGCGACATGATCGATAACACGATCCCGTCCATCCATACAGAAATCCACGTCGAAATCGGGCATGGAAACACGTTCTGGGTTTAAGAAACGTTCAAAAAGAAGATCAAATTCAAGGGGATCTAAATCGGTAATTTTTAGTGCATAAGCCACCAATGAACCCGCACCAGAACCACGTCCTGGCCCTACCGGAATATCATTGTCTTTTGACCACTGGATAAACTCCATAACGATTAAAAAGTAACCCGGGAACCCCATTTGGTTGATCACATCAAGTTCAACTTGGAGACGCTCATCATATTCTGGTCGTCTTTCTGCCCGCACTTTTTCATCGGGGAATAAAAACGCCAAACGCTCTTCCAAGCCTTCTTTGGCTTTCATCACCAAATAATCTTCCGTGCTCAGCTCGCCAGTTGGAAATTGAGGGAGGAAATATTGCCCCAAACGCAAAGTCACATTACAGCGTTGAGCAATTAATACGGTATTTTCAAGTGCAGAAGGAATGTCCGCAAATAAGTCGCACATCTCTTCTTCTGAACGGAAATATTGTTGCTCGGTATAACGTTTTGGACGTTTCGGATCGTCAAGGGTATAGCCATCATGAATAGCAACTCGAATTTCGTGTGCCTCAAAATCATCAGGTGCGAGAAAGACAACATCGTTGGTTGCAACAAGCGGTAAATCATGTTCCTCAGCCAATTTTAATGCGGCTTGAATATAACGTTCTTCATCTGGTCGGCCGGTTCTGGAAAGCGAAAGGTAAAAATGGTCAGAGAAAAATTCTTGATAAAAACTGACCGCACTTTCAGCTTCAGAGCTATTTTCTTTAA
>CAJPKS010000033.1:0-11690 GCA_905371285.1 Haemophilus sp. HMSC068C11
AGCCAATAGTGTGTTTGTCATAACACAAGTTTACTATCTAACACCTTAAAACGAGTTCATTATATATTTAATTATATAAAGATCAAGAAAAAAATAAGGAAATTTTCCTTATTTTTCGATATGTCGTTTTTGTATTCGAAAATAGATGAAAAATCAACCGCACTTATGAATACAAACTTGGTTCATCTTCAGTTGGACGCGTTTTAAATCGGCGGTGTAACCACATGTATTGTTCCACGCCTTTTAAGATTTCTTTTTCCACAACTTTATTCATTCTTGCAGCGATTGCTGTTTCATCTGAAAGATCGGAAAAATCCACTGGTGGAGAAATACTGACCGTATAGCCTGAGCCGTCTTTATTACGCAATGGAGCAAAAGGGACAACTTTACAATTTGGTGCAGATTTAAGCAGATAATAACTGCCTGTCGTAGTTGCGGCTTCTTTTACTGCAAAGAAAGGCACAAATACGGCATTTTTTCTGCCGTAATCATGATCGGGCGCATACCAAATGGTTTCGCCTTTGCGTAAGGCTTTAAGCATACCACGCAGATCTTTTCGGTTCAGCATATCTTTATTTGAACGTAAGCGACCTTTAATTTGTAGCCAATCCAATACAGGATTGTCATTTGGACGATAAACGCCTACGCCAGGATGATGTAAGCCCACAATACGTGCGCCTAACTCAAGAGTGAGGAAATGAACACCCACAAAGATAATGCCGTCTTGAGCATTTTCTTTTAAATAATTTAAGCCTTCAATTTTTGACCATTTTTTAATGCGCGCATCAGACCAAAACCACGCCATGCCGGTTTCAATAATCGCCATACCAACGGCACGTAAGTTTTCTTGCAAAATGGCTTCACGTTCTTGCTCGGGCATTTCTGGGAAGCAGAGCTCAAGATTTCGGCGAGCAATCGCTGCACGACGTTTTCCCACTTTTAGTTTTGAGAAAAGCCAGCCTAAGCCGTTGCCGATGTGACGTAAAATTGGATAGGGAAGTAACAAAAGGCTTCGCCAAATCGCCACACCAAGCCAAAAGCCCCAGTATTTAGGGGCAAGAAAGTGCGGTTGAAATTGAGGGAGTTTTTCGTTTTTCATAATTCTTTTCTGGTTGGTTCGGCGTGTAGTTTATCGCAAATTTGAGTTGTGGTAAAATTGCACCAAATTTTTATTATTCCAACAGAGAGATTTTAAAATGGCTCAATATTCTGCCAACTTTAATCAAGCGAAAGTATTAGTGTTAGGCGATGTCATGCTTGACCGTTACTGGTTTGGTGCAACTAATCGTATTTCGCCAGAAGCACCGGTTCCTGTGGTTCGCGTGCAAAATAACGAAGAACGAGCAGGTGGTGCAGCAAACGTGGCGATGAATATTGCTTCTCTTAATGTACCCGTGCAAATTTTGGGCTTAATTGGTCAGGATGAAACAGGTTCTGCCTTAACGAATTTATTACAGCATCAAAAAATTGATTGTAATTTTGTGGCATTGGATACCCACCCAACTATTACGAAATTACGTATTTTATCTCGCCATCAACAATTACTTCGTTTAGATTTCGAAGAAGATTTCCAAAACGTAGAATGCCAAGAGTTGCTAGCGAAATTGGAAGCTGAAGTGAAAAATTTCGGTGCGTTAGTGCTTTCTGATTACGGTAAAGGCACGTTAAAAGATGTGCAACAAATGATCCAAATTGCACGCAAAGCGAACGTACCGGTGTTAATCGATCCAAAAGGTACGGATTTTGAGCGTTATCGTGGTGCGACTTTACTGACACCAAATATGTCAGAGTTTGAAGCGGTGGTAGGTAAGTGTGATTCTGAAGAAGAAATCATTGAGAAAGGCTTAAAATTAATTTCAGACATCGAATTGACCGCACTTTTAGTGACCCGTTCTGAAAAAGGTATGACATTACTTCGTCCAAATCAAGAGCCGTTCCATTTGCCAACCGTTGCCAAAGAAGTATTCGATGTAACAGGTGCGGGTGATACAGTAATCAGTGTCTTAGCTACTGCACTTGCAGATGGTCGTTCTTTTGAAGAATCGTGCTACTTAGCCAATGTGGCGGCAGGTATTGTGGTCGGTAAATTGGGTACATCAACCGTTTCTACTGTGGAATTAGAGAATGCCATCCATGGCCGTTCTGAAACGGGCTTTGGTATTATGTCAGAAAGCCAATTAAAAATTGCGGTAGCTCATGCTAAAGCGCGCGGTGAGAAAATTGTGATGACAAACGGTTGTTTTGACATTCTTCATCCAGGCCATGTGTCTTACTTAGAGAATGCTCGCAAACTTGGTGACCGTTTAATTGTTGCGGTGAATACTGACAGCTCAGTAAAACGTTTAAAAGGTGAAAGTCGCCCAATTAACAATCTGAATGCACGTATGGCAGTATTAGCCGGTTTAGCTTCAGTGGATTGGGTGGTCTCTTTTGATGAAGATACACCACAACGTTTAATCGGTGAGATTTTACCGGATTTATTGGTGAAAGGCGGCGATTACAAACCAGAAGAGATTGCAGGCAGTAAAGAAGTATGGGCAAACGGCGGTGATGTTCGTGTATTGAATTTCGAAAATGGCTGTTCAACCACGAACGTAATTGAAAAAATTAAAGCGCTGAAAGATTAATGGCTTTATAAAAACAAAGGGCAACCTGTTTTACAAGTTGCCCGTTTTTTATTTTAGAATTTATATCGAATATTGCCGAAATAAACACGACCTTCTTCCGGATAACCTGCTTGATAGTAGTAGTTTTTATCAAAGAGGTTCGATACACCTGCTTCTAAACTTAACCCAGAAACAGGTTCATAGATCAATTTCGCATTGCTGTTTCCAAAACCAGAGAGTTTCACAGTTTCACCACCATCTAAATAATAACGGCCATGTTCCGCTTCTTGGCTCACATAAAGTGAAAGGTTTGGTAATATTTTCCAATCAACAAATGCAAAGAATTTATGTTTTGGCACATTCTTCACAATGGTATCTTGGGTTTTATTTTTTGCATGAGCATAGGTGTAATTTGCCCCTAACGTTAAATTATCGGTTGCAAAAACATTCACGGCTAATTCAACACCTTTAAAGGCTTCTTTACCCACATTTTGATATTGATTGAGTTTTTTGTTAATTGCGACTTCTTCAATGGCATCTTTCACTTCAGAATAGAAAAGTGCGCTATCTACTCTTAACCAATCGCCAAAGGTATGCATATAGCTGGCTTCGTAATGGTAAGCAGTTTCTGGGCTTAAAAACGGATTTGGCTCAGTACGACCAAATCGGCGAGAATAACGTTCTTTCATTGTGGCAAAACGAGTTTTCTTCGCAAAACTCAGTGCAAATTCATCATGTTCAGTGAAATGATGGGCAAGTTTGATTTGGTAATTAAAGGCATGTTTATTACCGATATCAAACGGACAAATCGCATTTTTTTTGTGAGTTGATGCACATTGTTTTTCAAATTTCTCTGCACGGTTTGAATCACGTTTGTCGTAGCTGATACCTGTAATCAGAGAGGTTTTCTCATTAAAACGATGAGTATTTTCTAAACCAAAGCTGTAGGTACGATCTTTATCTACTGCGGTAGGTTCATTATCATTATGTTCGCGATGAACGTCATATTTAATGAGGGTAGAGAATTTTAAGCGGTCTTTGGAGGTTAAATCGCCACCTAAATCAAAACCCGCACCGTAGGAATAATCACGGTAATAGCTATTAAAGCTCGATTTTTTCTTTTGAGTACTGAATGTAGCGTCATCAAAAGCACGTAAGTCATTTTTAAAGGTGTCGTAAAATGCTTTTGTATTTAGCATGAGATTATGGCCGCCAAATTCAGTATGGGAAAGGAAATAGATGCTATCTTTGTACCACATTGGCCAGCGCCAATATCGTTCAAAGCTATCAGAGCCAGAATAGAACGGTGATTCTTTGGTGCCTTTTTGTGTGGAGAACGCCAGTGCATATTCATCATGCTCATTTGGCGTATAAGCGACTTTTAAACTTAATTTTTTATCACGTTGTTTAGAATTTTCGGCTCGACCGCCATCATCACCTTTTGGATTGATTTGTTGATAATGGTGAGAAAGTTGTAAGCCTTGTTTTTCAACAAAAGAACCACTTATTTGCGCATAGAATAGTTCTTGTTTAGTGCCTAAATTAAAATCTGTTTTATTGGTTGCTGTGCCACCACTTTTACCGTGTGAAAAGCCATAGCCAATAGAACCTTCGAAAGGTTGAGTTGGTTTTTTAGAAATTAGATTCACGGCACCACCCATGGTATTTGCCCCATAAAGCACAGAGCTTGCGCCCTTAGAAATATCAATACGAGATAAATCAAAGGTGGTAAAACGCCCCAAGTCCATTTCACCATCATAAGGAACATAAACCGGAATACCATCCATAAATACGGGTACCCGGCGAGCATTAAAACCACGTACTAATAAGTTGTATTCGTTGCGTGCGCCACCATGTTCGACAAACACACCCGATGTGCTTTTTGCCACATCAGACACACGATCTTGGTTATTTTTTTGTAATTCAGCTTGATCAATACGCGCGGTGCTGAGATCACTCGCTTTTTCACCGATGACTTCAATTTGACCAAGAGTAAATACATTCTCGGCATAAGCAGGCAAACAAGCCAAACTAATGGCGATGCAAAGCAGTTTCTTTTCCATTGGAACATCCTTTTAGGTTGGGGTTGAAACGTAACTTCAATGCAATGGTGATCGCGGCGAAAATTTTCTCATCATTATGGGGGAAATTTTCTCGTAAAGTGCGGTTAGAATCGCTGAAGTTTATTTTTCCGTTAGCTAATTCTGTGAGTAAAATCGAAGGGGTAAGTTGAAGTTGCTCCGCAATTTGTAGAATTGAAAAGTGCTCAAACGTCATGATCAAACGGTCTAAATTGCAATAGGTGGGATAGCGATTATGTGTCACCAAATCGTTAAATTGTTGCACAATTTTGACCGCTTTATTTTTACGATTGAAGAAGTGTAAAGCTACGCCAAAAATAAACAGTAAAGCAGAACCTAAATGCCACTGAAAGATGCCCTGAATGGGCCACTGAAAATAGATCCCTAAGCCGCTGAACAATATGCCAGCCAATCCCGCAATGAGCATGCAAAGCAAGCAAAACTTATAAATTACATCCCATTTCATTTTTTCACCTTTAGCTATGAATAATAAATGTTATATAATAAAAAACATAGCGATGACATTCTACCAAAATTTATTTACTATGTTAAAAAATATATAGCGTTAAAATTAAGTTGTATAATTTGAACGGCTAAAAGAGGGTGAAAACATGAAAAAATGGATAGGTATTGCACTTGCGCTTTGTGTATCAACCAGTGCATTTGCAACAGCAGAAATCGCTTATTTGGCGGGGGAATTACCTCCGCCAGCTAAAATTGAAAAAGTATTAAGTGCGGGTAATCCGGCTGATGTATTGCTACTTTCAAGCGCACCTAATAAGCTGCTTGGATTGGCTGGATTTAATATGGAAAAACGCGGAAAACTGTTTCCTTCAGCACAACAATCTTTACTAGTCTTAGGAAAAATTGCCGGAAAAGGCAGTACGCTCTCGCCAGAGAAAATTGTGGCATTGCAACCGAATTTAATTATTGATGTAGGTAATGTCACTCCCAACTATATCGACCAAGCCAAACGGACTTTTGAGCAAACGGGTGTGCCTTATTTGTTGCTAGATGGCAAACTTAGCGAAACTCCGACCACTTTGCGTTACTTGGGGAAAATACTAGACGTAGAAAACCTCACTGAACCTCAAGCTAAGTATGCAGAAGAAACCCTCAAACAAGCGGTCGAAAATGCTTCTAAATTTACTAAATCCTTCTATTTAGCTCGTAGTGCAGATGGCTTACAAACAGGACAAAAAGGCTCTATTCATACAGAAGCTATTGAAATCGTGGGTTTAAAAAATGTGGTAGAAGGCGATCATAAAGGGCTTACGCAGGTTTCGATGGAGCAGCTTTTATTATGGAATCCTGATGTAATTTTTAGCCAATACCCAGAGTTTTTGCAAACCTTAAAAGAGAATCCGCAATGGCAACAGTTAAGTGCGGTCAAAAATGGACAAGTTTTTTTAATCCCGAATAATCCATTTGGTTGGTTAGATTCGCCACCTAGTGTGAACCGTTTGCTTGGGGTGCGTTGGGTCTCGCATTTAGTTAGCGGTAAACCTATGACTGAATTTACAAAAGAAGTGCAAACGTTTTATCACGTGTTCTATCAGATTGAATTAACCGCAGAACAAGCGGCTCAATTGCTACATGATGTGAAATAGCTATGCCGTATTTTGTTCAGCGTAATCCTAAACTGTTTTTCACTTCGCTAGTAATTTTATTAGTTAGCACCATTTTGCTTTCGTTGAATGTGGGGAAATTCCCGATTTCTCCACTTCAACTTGGACAAGCGATTCGCTGTGTATTTGAAACGGAATGCCGAACGCCTTCTTCTGTTGAAACGGTGCTTTGGCATATTCGTACACCACGTATTTTGGTCGCCTGTTTAGTAGGTGCCGCATTAGCCGCCGCAGGCGCGACTTATCAAGGGATGTTTAAAAATCCGTTAGTTTCTCCTGATATCTTAGGTGTTTCAAGCGGTGCTGGGCTAGGTGCATCACTGGCAATTTTCTACAATTTACCGATGTTTTACGTGCAGTTTTTTGCCTTTAGTGGCGGTATCTTGGCGGTGCTGTGTGTTTCTATGGTCGCATCACGAAGCCGTAATCAAGATCCGATTTTGGTCTTAGTGCTTTCAGGGATTGCTATCGGTTCATTACTTGGCGCAGGTATTTCACTGTTAAAAATTCTAGCCGATCCTTTCACCCAATTACCTTCGATTACCTTTTGGCTATTAGGCAGTTTCACGGCCGTTGGAGTGAAAGAATTAACTCAACTTGCCCCTATTTTGATACTCGGCATTCTGCCACTTTTCTTATTGCGTTGGCGCTTAAATCTGCTCGCCTTAGAAGAAGATGAGGCTAAAAGCCTAGGTATTCCTATCCAACGCACGCGCTATATTTTGATTATTTTCACTACGCTTTGTACGGCAAGTGCGGTCTCCATTACGGGGATTATTGGCTGGGTCGGTTTGCTTGTACCCCATATCGCGCGATTATTAGTGGGTGCCAATTTTATTTTATTGCTGCCAACATCGTTGTTGCTTGGCGCGAGTTTTTTACTTCTCACCGACACACTCGCCCGCACGGTTGCAAGCATTGAACTTCCTATCGGGATTTTAACCTCTGCTTGTGGTGCACCGTTTTTCCTCTATTTATTGTTGAGAGGGCGAAAATGAATTTAATTGAAACTCAACAACTGACGATTGGTTATGGCAATAAACCTCTGTTAGACAAGATCAATTTTGCATTAAAACCTCAGCAAATTTGCTGTTTACTTGGCGCCAATGGGGCGGGGAAAAGCACTTTCTTAAAAACTTTGCTTGGGTTGCAACCTGCACTCAATGGGCAAATTCTCTTTCAAAATCGACCGCTTGCCACATATTCTGCCGCCGAATTAGCTCGCGAAATTGCTTATGTGCCGCAAGCACACGCGCAACTTTTTCCTTTTCTGGTGCAAGATATGGTGTTGATGGGGCGTTCTGCATATCTAAAATGGTATCAAACCCCAAAAGCGGAAGATAAAGATCTTGCTATCGCGGCTTTAGCGGAATTACAAATAACTCACCTTGCTAAACGTTATTACCATGAACTCAGTGGGGGCGAAAAACAACTTGTGCTTATCGCCCGAGCCATTGCACAACAAGCGAAATTGTTGATTATGGACGAACCAACAGCCAGTCTTGATTTTGGTAACCAAATTCGAGTGTTGGAAAAAATTAAACAGTTACAACATCAAAATATCGCCTTACTGATTACGACTCACAATCCTCAACAAGCGGTCTATTTAGCTGAAAATATTGCGATGCTCGATCAAGAATTTGGTTTCCAGCAAGGTGAAAAAAGTGTACTGATGACTTTTGAAAACCTCGCCAAAATTTACCGCACTTCAGTTCAGGAATTGCAAAAACATCTCAACATTTAAGGATAAACTATGATTTATTTCTCAGACAAAGAACTCGATGATTTTTTATTGGAAGATATTTATCGCGGCGACTTAACTACGCACGCATTAGGGCTAGAAAAAGTCCCTGCAAAAATTGAATTCAAACGTAAAAATGCCGGAGTAGTGGCAGGGATTTCGGTGGCAGAACGGTTACTGAGAAAATTAGACATTACGCCTCAGGTTTATGTGAATGAAGGGGAATCCGTTGAAGTAGGTGCAGTGTTGCTAAGTGCGGTCGATTCAGCGGACAAATTACAGCAGGCATGGAAAGTGGTGCAGCTTGTATTGGAATGGTCTTGTGGCGTAGCGCAATACACGGTGGAGATGATTGCTAATGCCAAAGCCATTAACCCGCATGCGGTGGTGGCTTGTACCCGTAAAAGTATTCCAAATACCCGCAAACTGGCGACTAATGCGGTGTTGGCTGCCGGTGGACATATCCATCGGCAAGGTGTGAGCGAAACTGTATTAGTTTTCACTAACCACCGTAATTTATTGGCTGAACCGAATAACTGGGTGCATATTGTGGAAACCTTAAAGCGTGAAGCACCAGAAAATAAGATCACTCTCGAAGCAGACAATTTTGCTCAATTTGAACAAATGATAACAGCCTCTCCTGATATTATTCAGCTAGATAAATGGTCAGTTGAAGACGTAAAAAACGCCTTAGATCTCATTAATACACAAGGCAAAACGATTACGCTTTCCGTCGCCGGTGGGGTGAATAAAAATAATGTGGCGGATTATGCCAAGCTAGGTATTAATTTGTTTATTACCTCTGCGCCTTATTATGCTGCACCAGAGGATATTAAGGTTGTAATTACTAAGGCATAGAATTTAAAGTGCTTCTTTACAATAATTCCTTGCTTTTATTGGCTTCAATCGTTAAAATTCAGGCTCCTTGTCATCGCTGAGTTAGAGATCGGCGAATGATGTATTAATAACACTACCTTTTAGGAGTAAAAAATGTCTCTAAGTACTGAAAAAAAAGCAGCAATCGTTGCTGAATTTGGTCGCGATGCGAAAGATACTGGTTCTTCTGAAGTTCAAATCGCATTATTAACTGCACAAATCAACCACTTACAAGCTCACTTCGCTGAGCACAAAAAAGACCACCATGGTCGTCGTGGTTTATTACGTATGGTTTCTCGTCGTCGTAAACTTTTAGACTACTTAAAACGTACTGATCTTGCTTTATACCAAAGCACTATCGCTCGTTTAGGTTTACGTCGCTAATTTTTATTACGATAGTAAGAATAAAAGCCTTCGGATTACCGAGGGCTTTTTTATTTTTTGTATATTAGAAAAATAAAAAAACGGTCAAAAATTTGACCGCTCTTTGTTAATTATTAGTTTGCAATGCCTTTATGACGAAGCAATGCGTCTAATTGAGGTTCACGTCCACGGAAGCGTTTGAATAAGACCATTGGTTCTTCAGAGCCACCACGAGTGAGAATTTCATCCAAGAAGGATTTACCCGTAACTGGATTGAAAATCCCTTCTTCTTCAAAGCGAGAGAAAGCATCTGCAGATAACACTTCAGCCCATAAATAGCTGTAATAACCGGCCGCATAACCGCCCGCAAAAATATGGCTAAAGCTATGTGGTGTTCTTGCCCATTCTACACCTTTAATCACGGCCACTTTATCTTTCACTGCTTTTAAGGTATCAAGCACTTGGTTAACTTTGCCAGCTTCAAATGTATGATGAAGGGTAAAATCAAATAAACCAAATTCAAGTTGACGTAACACAAACATTGCTGCTTGATAGTTTTTGGCTTTGAGAAGTTGATTTAATTTTTCTTCAGGTAACGGTTCGTGCGTTTCAAAGTGACCCGAAATAAAATCAAGGGCTTCTTTTTCCCAACACCAGTTTTCCATAAATTGACTTGGAAGTTCTACCGCATCCCAAGGAACCCCATTGATACCCGCAATATCTGGCACATCAACTTTAGTGAGCATATGGTGAATGCCGTGACCAAACTCATGGAAGAGAGTAGTGACTTCATCATGGGTGAATAAAGCAGGTTTATCACCAATAGGTGCATTGAAGTTACAGGTTAAATAAGCAACAGGTTTTTGAATTGAACCGTCAGCATTACGTTTTCTGCCGATGCAATCATCCATCCATGCGCCGCCACGTTTATTTTCGCGTGCATAAAGATCGAGATAGAAACTACCACGTACTTCATCAGTTTCATCAATTAAATCAAAGAAACGCACATCTTTATGCCAAGTATCTACGCCAAAACGTTCAACTGCACGAATATTAAAAATACGTTTAATTAATTCAAATAAGCCTGAAATAACGCGATCTTCAGGGAAATAAGGACGAAGTTCTTCATCATTGATCGCATATAAATGTTGTTTTTGTTTTTCCGAATAGAAACTGATATCCCAAGGGGCAAGTTCAGTGACGCCAAATTCTTTTTCGCAATAAGCTTTAAGTTCCGCTAATTCTTTCTCGCCTTGTGCTTTTGAACGATCCGCTAGGTTATTTAAGAAATCCAATACTTGTTGTGGGTTTTCAGCCATTTTGGTGGCAAGTGAACGTTCAGTGTATGTATTGAAACCTAATAATTTAGCTAATTCCACGCGTAATGTCATGATTTCTTCAATGATCGCGGTGTTATCCCATTTACCTGCGTTTGGACCTTGATCAGATGCACGAGTCGCATAAGCACGATACATTTCTTCGCGTAATGCTGCATTTTCACAATAGGTCATGATAGGCAAATAACTTGGGATTTCTAACGTAAAACGATAGCCTTTTAAGCCTTTGCTTTCCGCAGATTGTTTTGCTGCAAGTAATGCAGATTCAGGAAGACCTGCCAATTGGCTTTCATCTTCAATGACTTTTTCCCACCCCATGGTAGCGTCGAGAACATTATTGCTAAATTGTGCGCTTAATTCTGACAAGCGAGCAACAATCTCACCATAACGTTTTTGTTTTTCTTCAGATAAACCGATACCTGAAAGCTCAAAATCACGTAGTGCGTTTTCAATAGCTTTCTTTTGCGCCACTGAATAAGTGGCAAATTCAGGACTATTTTTTAAGGCTAAATAAGCATTGTATAAGCCTTTGTGTTGACCCACCCAAGTGCTGTATTCAGAGAGTAGTGGTAAGCAGGCTTGGTACGCATCACGTAATTCAGGGCTGTTTTTAACTGAATTTAAATGAGAGATTGGTGACCAAGCACGGCTTAGGCGTTCGCCAGCTTCAGAAAGCGGTTCAATAAAATTTTCCCAAGTAAAGTGCGGTTGTTTTAAAACTTGTTCAATGGCTTGACGATTTTCTTCGATGAGTTCTTGGATTGCCGGTTGAATATGTTCTGGTTTGATTTGAGAAAACGGCGGTAAGCCTTCAATATGAAGTAATGGATTAGACATAAATATTCCTTTTGCTAACAGTTTCTTTAGTAAGTTGCGACAAATTCTATAATATCAAGGTTGAAAAATCTAAAAAATCAGTAATAATTGCGTATCACTTTTATTTAGGAATAATAATGAACGGCGTGTTATTGTTTTCTGGCTTAATCACTTTTTCGATTATAGCCGGTTTTGTTGCACTTAAATTTTTTCCAAAAAATCCTTTAATTAAAGCCATTTAT
>CAJPKS010000034.1:0-11546 GCA_905371285.1 Haemophilus sp. HMSC068C11
GGAAAGAACTGACTCTGAAGTAAAAAATATGAATTTTTATTCAGATTATGGCTATGATTTAACAAATAAAAATAATCTAGCCCATGTATCTTTTAGAATGAAAAATAGTTCAAATAAGGATTATCCAACAGAATCATTAATTTTCCTCGATCCTCAATTTTCTAATGGACCTAGTTCATTAGAAATCAAACCTAATAGTACTTTCACATTATCGAAGGCTTTTCCTGAAAGTTCTGTTTTTGAATTGAGAGATGCAAATCTTAAATTTCACTTCGGTAATATCAATTTATTTGAGGGGCTTTCTACAGTTGATGCAGATGGAGAGCCTGTTTTAGGAAATTCAGCATTTGAACTTCAGAGTAATAGCACCATTGATATTGATTCAGTTAGTATTGTTAGTGCAGCTAAAGAGAGCATAGGGTACCAACTATTTGATAAATCCACAGCAAATATTATCAACTCATCTATTTTTCTAGGGGGAGATAACAGCACTGCTGTAGATGCCGAAAACTCAACATTACATATCAAAAATTTAAATATTGCGCTACAGCCAGCTGGTACCGATAAATCAGCTACTATTGCATACGCATCAGAGAATTCTACATTAAATATTGAAGACAGCCTGCTCACAATTGAAACGAAAGGTCAAAGTAAAGGTTTAGGTTTTGTACTTGATGGTGGCGTGACCAACATTACAAATTCCAACATTGAAAATAATGCTGGAGATGTGGTTATTTTTACTAATAAACAAGATTCTCGAGATGAAACAAATAATTACAACTCAACAACAGTTAATCTAAAAAATACTAAAATCCCCGATGCAAAAGTATTGGTTGGATTAAACATGCCCGATCTAGCTGATACGGACTTATCTGAAGGAGAAAAAACTAGCTCACCTAGATTTGTGTTAAATGCAGATAACTCACAGTTAAATGGTGCAGTAAAGCAATATGACGGTACAAATAAAACGCCTGTTACATTAAATCTAACTAACAATACTACATGGGATTTAGTGGATAATTCAGAAGTAACAGACTTGCATTTAAATAACTCAGCGGTTTCTTTAACTAATACAAACGCTCCTTATGCGACATTAACTATCACGGGCAACCTCACTGGCTCAGGTACCTTCAACCTCAACACGAATATCGCTGAAAACAAAAGCGATAAAATCGTTGTTAAAGGTACTGCCGAAGGTAATCATAAAATTGGTGTAACTAACCAAGGTACAAATGTTGCTAACGGAAAAGTGACACTTGTAGAAACCAATGGTGGTAATGCGGCGTTTAGCTTAACGAACCCGAATAATCGTGTAGATTTAGGGGCTTACCAATATTTCCTAACAAAAGAAGGAAATAATTGGGTATTAGCGAATTCTAAAAATGCGGTCACCCCAACTCCACCTGTTGCACCCGTTACACCAAGCAAACCAGTAGTGACCTCAAGCAAACCTGCGATAACGCCTACCACCCCAGTAGTAACCCCAAGTAATCCAGTAGTACCACCTGCGGTTCTACCAAGCGCACCGTTACTTTCAGACTTAGCAAATGCACAAGTTTCTCTTCGCCAAGCACAATTGCTTTTAGCAGAAGATGATTTAAGTGGCATTCATCAACGTCTAGGTGAAGTGAAAAACGGTGAAAAAAGTAATGTGTGGGTTCGTAATGTGAATTCTCGCCAAAAATTAGCCGCACTTTCTACTGGTGAGAGTGAAACTTCTGGCTTTAAACAAAACGTACATCGCGTACAAGTGGGCGCTGATGCTGCTGTAACTAATAACCTCCGTGTTGGTGGATTTGTTGGCCGCAGCCAAGCTAACGTTGATTTTAATGGTCATTACGGTGATGGCAAAGTAAGAAGCAATAGCGTGGGCTTATATGCAGCTTACCTTGCAGATAACGGTATTTATGTAGATAACATCGTGAAATACAGCCGTTTACACGCTAACTCAAATCACACTGAAAAACGCCATTACAACGCTTATACTATTTCGAGTGAATTAGGCAAACGCTTTAGTCTTGCGAACGATTGGACAATTACCCCGCAAGCACAATTAGCGTGGACACATATTTCATCACAAGAGAATGAAGATAGCTTATCTTCTGTTTATTCTCGAATTGGTTTACGTGTAGCCAAAGGCTTTGCATTAAGTAATGGTTGGAATTTACAACCTTATGCAGAAGTAAATGCGATTACGAGCAAAAACCGTAGTAGCAAAATTCATTACACAAACAGCGCGCTTGATGTCGCAAGCAGCCGTGGACGTTTTGAAAGTGCGGTCGGTTTAAATGCTGGATTTGCAAATCATCGCTTTGGTTTAGAAGTAAGCCGTGCTGACGGTAAAAACTTCGACAAACCTTATGCAATTCAAGCGGTTTATCGCTATCAATGGTAATATAAGAGGGCGGAATAAAATCCGCCCTTTTTCTCTTTTTACTGAATAATAATATGTCAAAATCTTTCCCTTCCCGCGCATTTACAACCAAACGAACGGCAAAACCCACTCGTTCATTTAAGCCTAAAACAAAGCCACTTATATTAGAACAGACGATTATCGTTTTATTTAACAAACCGTTTGATGTGCTGACACAATTCACCGATGAAAACGGCCGAGCGACATTAAAAGATTTTATTACCATTCCTAATGTATATGCGGCAGGGCGATTGGATCGTGATAGCGAGGGGCTGCTGATTTTAACGAATAATGGTGAAGTGCAACATCGTTTGGCAGATCCTAAATTTAAAACAGAAAAAACATATTTTGTGCAAGTGGAAGGTATTCCTGAAGAGGCTGATTTAGACAAGCTTCGTCAAGGTGTTGAATTGAAAGATGGGATGACAAAGCCGGCAAAAGTGCGGTTGATTTCTGAACCGGATTTTCTCTGGCCTCGTAATCCACCTATTCGTGAACGTCAAAGTATTCCGACAAGTTGGTTGGAAATCAAAATTAGTGAAGGGCGTAA
Organism: Haemophilus sp. HMSC068C11; assembly: GCA_905371285.1. GTDB lineage: Bacteria > Pseudomonadota > Gammaproteobacteria > Enterobacterales > Pasteurellaceae > Haemophilus_D. The sequence goes on from CAJPKS010000034.1 coordinate 2,964, forward strand.
TCGACAAGTGCGTCGAATGACGGCTCATATTGGCTTTCCGACATTACGTCTCATCCGTTATCAAATGAGCCATTTAACGCTTGATGGATTGGGTAACGGTGAGTATCGCCGTTTGAATGAAGAAGAAATGCGTGCGTTATTCAAACAACTTCATTTAAATAACGCACGTTAAGATTAGAAGCGTTGAGCGGGTTGTGCGTTTTCAACTTGCACGAAAAAGCCTTTATCATTCAAGATAATGCTGTAATCCGTAACATATTTAACGCTGTTGGTCTCCACTATCGCATTACAGCTGCGAATTCCTTGTTGAGGATAAGATTGGGTTTCACGGGCTTGCGTGATTTGTTTTACCGTCATTTGGGTGTTAGTCGCTACACCTTGTTTTTTAAAAGCATCAGATAATACCGCAAAAACTTTTGAATCATTACATCTTGGAACAACGACGGATTTTGTCACGGTATTCGCTGTTTTCTGAGCAACAGTTTCCACTCTATTTTCAGTCGCTTTTTCAACGGCTTTTGGTTCCGCTTTCTTCACTTCAGTTTTAACCACTGGAGTTTTTTTAGCCATCACCTTTTCAGGCTTAGCTGATTCTTTAACTGCACTTTGTTTGCTTTTCGCTACAGTCTTTTTGTCTTTTACTGCAGTTTGTTTGCTTTCCGCTACAACCTTTTGATCTTTTACTGCAGTTTGCTTAGTTTTTTCTACTGGCTGTTTGCCTTTCGTTTTTGTCGGCTCTGCTTTAGCGGCTTTATTTGTCGTTTTATTTTTTATTTTTTCTTTTTTCGTTACCGCTTTTTTCGCTTCGACAATTTTAGCCGGCTTTTTCGCTTCTGCTTTTTTGGTATCTGCTTTCTTTTTAGCTGTTTTAGCTACAGCTTTAGGCTCTGTTGCTTTTTTTGCTTCTACTTTTTTAACTGCCGTTTTCACTGACTTAGTTTGAGTTGATTTTGCCGTATGATTTGGCGATGCTGCAAAGGCCAAAACAGGCAACAAAGCAAAAATCACTGCGAGTAATTTTTTCATCCGTTATTCTCCTTAAACAAAAAGTGCGGTCAAAATTAACCGCACTTTGAAATCATTTATAAATTAAAGATAGTAGTGTTCTACGTAGTTTAATTTATCATCAAGTTTTAACACTAACGGTTGACCAGTTGGAATTTCAAAATCCATGATTTCCGCATCAGAAATACCGATGATGTGTTTTGCTAATGCACGAAGTGAGTTACCGTGCGCCACCACTAAAACACGTTTACCAGAAAGCATTGCTGGCGCAATTTGGTCTTCCCAGAATGGTAATGCGCGTTCTAAGGTTAATTTTAAGTTTTCTGCGTTTGGTACAACATCAGATGGGATGTTTGCATAACGACGGTCGTTATGTGCAGAATTAGGATCTTTCGGGTCTAAATCTGGAGGAGAAATATCATAAGAACGACGCCAAATATGAACTTGTTCATCACCGTATTGTTCTGCGGTTGCTTTTTTATCTAAGCCTTGTAATGCACCGTAGTGACGCTCATTTAAACGCCAGTTTTTCACTTGAGGAATCCATAATTGGTGAGATTCTTCTAACACGATGTTACAGGTTTTGATTGCACGAGTTAAAACAGAAGTGAAGGCGATATCAAATTCATAGCCTTTCTCGAACAATTTTTTACCCGCTGCTTTTGCTTCTTCTACACCGCGCTCGGTTAAATTCACATCACGCCAACCGGTGAATAAATTTTTTGCGTTCCACTCACTGAAACCGTGACGAATGAATACTAATTCCATAAGGATCTCCTAAGTATTAATAAAAAAATGAATGGCTCTGTTATAGCAAAAAATCGTTATGTTTAAAAGTAAAAAGGCGGTATTTACTGATCTTTCGCAAAAAATCGCCTGTAAACTTTTAGCCACTCAAAAATAATGCTAGTATTTAAGCTTTATTCGTCCCTTAATTTCTCTCAAGTTTAGATGTATGCAGCAAAGCAATCGTAGAAAAAAAATCTTATCAAAACTGACCGCACTTTTGGCTTGCGGTCTGCTTGGCTTTTCATCTTTCGCGCAAGGCAACGATCTCAATCAAATTCAAAAACAAATTAAACAACAAGAGTCGAAGATCGCCGAGCAAAAACGTGCACAAGCTAAACTCCAAGCCAGTCTTAAAGATCAAGAAAGCAAAATTAATAGCGTTGTCGGTGAATTGCGTGAAACAGAATTAAGTTTGCAAGAAATCCGCAAGCAAATGGCGGAAACAGAAAAGCAAATCAAGCAATTAGAAAAGCAAGAGCGTGTACAAAAAGCGAAGCTCGCAAAGCAAGTAGATGCCATCTATCGTTCAGGTGTAAATCCTTCTACCTTGGAAAGAATGCTTTCAGAAGATGCCAAAAAAGCGGAACGCATGAAAGTGTATTATCAGCACTTAAACCAAGTTCGCATTGATATGATTAACAATCTGAAAGCGACACAAGAGAATTTAGCGAAACAACGCGAAGCGATTTCAGGCCAACAAAAGAATCATCGCGATCAGCTTTCTACGCAAAAGAAACAGCAGCAAGAATTACAAAAAGCGCAACAAGAACGTCAATCTACGTTAAATGAACTCAACAAAAACTTAACGAAAGATCAGAATAAGCTGGAAACGTTGAAAGCGAATGAAAATGCCCTTCGCCAAGAAATTCAACGTGCTGAACAAGCTGCTCGCCAACAAGAACAACGTGAGCGTGAAGCCCTTGCTCAGAAAAAACAAGAGGAAGAAAAACGTACCTCAAAACCTTATCAACCAACTGATCAAGAACGTAAGTTGATTAACAGCACCAGTGGTTTAGGTACGGCTGCACGTCAATACAGTCGTCCAGTTTCTGGCCCGACGTTATATTCCTTTGGTTCAATCCAAGCGGGCGAAGTACGTTGGAAAGGCATGGTTATCGGTGCACCAACGGGTACCGCGGTAAAAGCTATTGCAAGTGGTCGTGTCATTCTAGCGGGTCATCTTAATGGCTATGGTTATATGGTGATTGTGAAACACGGCGACAGCGACTTGAGCTTATATGGTTTCAACCAAGCGGTATTTGTGAAACAGGGTCAGCTGGTGTCTGCGGGACAAACCATCGCACAAGTGGGGAATACGGGTGAGATCTCTAAACCGGCACTTTACTTTGGTATCAGCCGTAAAGGGGTGCCTGTAAATCCAGCTGGGTGGATTAAATAATGGCGGCATTCTTTCAAAGTGCGGTCAAAAATACGATCATTTTTTCAACCGCACTTTTCTCTGCGTTTACTTCTGCACAAGGCAAACTGGCTATTGTAATTGATGACATTGGCTATCATCCGAAAGAAGATGCCGAGGTTTTAGCCATGCCAAAAGAAATCTCCGTTGCTATTATTCCAGCTGCACCCTATGCCAAATTACGCAATCAAGAAGCGAAAGCACAAAATCATGATATTCTCATCCATATGCCGATGCAGCCTGTCAGCAACATTAAAATTGAAGAGGGTGGTTTGACTTTAGGCTTGTCTGAAGCGCAAGTGAATGAGCGAGTAAAAAAAGCGAAAGCTATTGTGCCCAATGCCATCGGAATGAATAATCATATGGGCAGTGCAGCCACAGCCGATGCCACATTAATGACCTATTTGATGACCGCACTTCGCGAGCAGCATTTATTCTTTTTAGATAGTCGCACTATCGGGAAATCAGTTGCGGGAAAAATAGCAAAAGAACAAGGCGTACGTGTATTAGATCGCCATGTGTTTTTAGATGACAGTGATAATTTGGCAGATGTTCAACGCCAATTTCAAAGTGCAATTCAATATGCGCGTAAACATGGCACAGCCATTGCTATTGGACACCCTCGCCCAAATACTGTGGCTGTATTAAAAGCGGGAATAAAGAATTTACCCGATGATATTCAATTAGTCGGCATGGGAAGCTTGTGGCGAAATGAAAAAATCTTGCCACCTAAACCATTTATCTTAATTTTTAATGATATTCCTGCGCCAACCTCAGTTGAGCCATTTGAGCCAATCCCTTTATTGCGAGGCGTACCGAGATAACAAAAAGAGCGGTTAAAAAACCGCTCTTTTTTATGATTTGAAACTTACCTATCGACCATTTCGTTCAAAGAACAAGACGGTTGCTGCAACACGTGAATGCACGTTAAGTTTACGCAGTAAATTACGAATATGCACTTTAACTGTTTCTTCCGAAATGAAAAGTTGGCCTGCAATTTGTTTGTTCGATAAACCTGTCGCGATTAAACGTAGCACATCCATTTCACGATCAGTGAGTGAATCAATTGGATCGATCGTATGTTTACGCTCTAAAAGTAAATTTTTGATTGAATCACTTAAAATTACTTCACCTTGTGCAACACGTTTAATTTGCTCAAGTAATACATCTGGCTCAGTATCTTTCAGTAAATAGCCATCAGCACCCGCATCAATTAAGGTGAAAATATCATTTTTCGCATCAGATACGGTTAAGATCAAAATTCGTGCATCAATGCCTTCTGCACGTAAACCTTTAAGCGTGTCTAAACCGGAAAGACCTTTCATATTCAGATCTAAAATGATTAAATCCGGTGATTCTTGAATTGCAATGGAAATACCTTCGGTACCGCTTCCTACATCAGCGACAACTTCAAAATTCTCTTCTAATTCAACTAATTGCTTGATACCACGACGCATTAATGGATGGTCGTCGATAATTAATACTTTTAATTTTTCTTGCATAATATTCTCCAAGAGATAAGCAGGCGCACATTTTATCGCCCGAAGGCAAAAACGTCTACCGCCTTAGATTATTTCTCAATAGATTTTCGGACGAGGGATTCTATCGGGATTTTGCTTATCTTCCAATGCATAATTTGCAGATAAATGAGTTTTATCCCAAACAATGCTTGTTTTGATTTAGCTATTAGCAAGTCCTTTTGCTTTTAAATTTGAACGGCATAATACGCATGCCGCTTTCTGTCGGATGCAATTGATAAAATTGCGGATAATTAAAATTCCGTTGCACCATTTTATACGGATTTTCACAATCTTTCGAACCAAGCGATTGATAAATATGATTTATTTCACGTACTTTATCATCTTTCGAACCTTCACATTGACGATAAATTTCGAGACGATTTTTTTCATCTAACAAATAGACGTTAAAACTATCATCCACATTATCTTCAAAAAAGAACTGTAAAAAACCTTCACTGGCAAATAAATCAATTTCAGGTGGGTATCGGCGGGCTTCCGGAATAATTTCTTTTTCTTCCAACTGAGTCGGTAAAACGTCCTCAAAATTGACCGCACTTTCTTTTCCGCCTTCAATAGGTTGCAAACTGATCCCTTTTTCCTCAAAAAAGAATTGCCAGTTTTTCCCTGCCACACGTAAACGGGAATGCGTGGTTGGGCGGCTATCGCCTAATTGAATACTGATACAACGGTTTACCAGTACGCTCACCAAGTTTCGCAATGTGCGGTTGTAGTGTTTACTGTAACAGAAAACCTGTACAGAACGCGGCTGATTTACACCCTGATCAATTTTATTAGAAAGCACTTTTAAGGCAAGCAAAATCGCATTCTGCCCTTCAAAGTGTAAGGTTCGAATTTCATTCCATACGTTACGGTAAGTGAAATCAATGCTTCCGACCAAACTCTGTTCTAACTGACCAAAACTGAATAAATCACTTGGGGAAATATTGGATTTAAGTTCTTCCACTTGTGCAGTTGGGTCATTTACTAAGTTCACAGCGATAAATAGATCACGGATTTCACATTGGGACGAAAGCGCCTCATTTGTAGGCGCTTGGCCATTGGTATGCGGGAAAAATAACCGTAAATCGGCAACAAAATTACGCAAAGTCAGTTGGTCGATATTTTGACTAATTAGATGTAAACACGTTTCAGCGGTCAGCAAGCGATTAAAATAAGCCCATGCGACCACTTTATTTAAACTTTCCCCATATTCAATCACGCGTTCTTTCGAAAACATAATATGATTTGGTGGCTGATTCACCAGATACCACCCATCCTTAAAATTCTTATTACCGTGAACTTCGATAAATGTGAGATGATCTTCCGCTAAATTATGCGAAATCTGTGGATTCAGTAGCGTAATTTTACCTGGTAGCTCTTCAAATGCAGTATAAAGCTTACGAGAAAGTACCGTAATATCTTGCGGAATCACGCTAGAATTAATTTTATGTTTACGCGCAAAATCCACTAGATTTCGATAACTCATCATCAAGAAGGTCACTAAATTAGTGTGACTTTCTTTCACCCGTTTGACTTTCCAATTTGGACGTTGATCCAATTCTTCAATGCGTTCTTTTGACCAGCTCCATTCTTGAGCCATCATTTTCATATAAGAAATACGCCAGTTTGATGCGTGGTATAACGCAAAGTCTTCTGTGGCTTTCACATAAAAACAAGAGCGTACAAAATCAAGACGCTTAAACTCTGAATGTGCGGTCAAATATTGGCTAATTCTCTCTAGAATCGCGATATAAGGGTCAAAATGGTGCGCAGCGGTACTACGACCGGACAGTAAATCTTCTTTAAATTGACGAGCAATTAAATGGGCATTTGGGTATTCTTGGGCATAGGTTTCCAATAATAAGATTTTCATCACCGATTTATACGGTGAATCAATACCTTTATAAAGTTGCCATAAACTCGCACCGAAATATTCACTCGCAGAGAATTGCCCCAATCCACCAAAATCCACCCAATCATTTGGATCAAGTTCACCAGCTTCCACTAAACGCGAAACTTCGGCTTCATATTGTTTTTCATCTTCCACCCACAAGTGGAGCCACAATAATGGCTTGCCCGAAAGGCGTACAGCAGAACGATAAAATTCTTCCAGCAACAACATATATTGAGCAGAACCGCTGTTTTCTTTGGTTAATGGATCGGAATAACGCTCATTACGGAAGCGTTTTTGCGTCATCAGATAAAAATGCATTTCCACATGAAATGTGGATGCCCAATGGCTAATTTTCTTCGTTTTTTCTGCCAAACGTTGTTGATCTTGTTCAGACAGTTCGTCTTGGAGGCACACCCAAATATCTAAATCTGAAGCTGAGGTTTGGCTAATAGAGCCAAAACTGCCCATCACATAAATACCTAAGATCGGTGAAAAAACAGCATCAGAATTGACCGCACTTTGCACGTCTTCAATGAGCTCAGGATGTTCTTTTGAGAGAAAATTTTGCTGATAATTGGAAAGGATAAAACCGGCAATGCCTGCAGGGGCATCTTCCACATAACCCGGCAGAGTTGGATGATTAAGATGCAACAACAGCGGCACCAAAGAGACGATGTGTCGGAATGCATCACCAGAGCCCAATAATGCACGATCAAAACGACGTTTATCTAGAGTTTCGATACATTTTCGGGCTTGAGTGAGATCGTATTTCAAGGCTTCCTACCTATGACCATATAACTGGCATTACTGTACCACTTAGCTCATCATAAATCAAAAATTTAAATGATCTGACTTTTTGCCCCAAAAATGGTAGCATAGGGCATATTTCCATTCAAAATCAGTGATATTTATGGCAGTACTTAAAACCTTAAAAATTGCGACTCGTCAAAGCCCTTTAGCGCTTTGGCAGGCGAATTTTGTAAAAGATCAATTAGAAAAATTTCACCCAACACTTTCTGTTGAATTAGTTCCGATGGTGACAAAAGGTGATGTAATCTTAGATTCTCCTTTAGCTAAAATTGGTGGAAAAGGCTTATTTGTTAAAGAGTTAGAAAACGCTTTACTTGAAAAACGTGCTGATATTGCCGTCCATTCAATGAAAGATGTGCCTATGGAATTTCCTGAAGGTCTAGGCTTAAGTGTGATCTGTAAACGTGAGGATCCACGTGATGCTTTCGTGTCTAATACATACCGTTCATTAGATGAATTGCCACAAGATGCTATTGTTGGAACATCAAGCTTGCGTCGTCAATGCCAATTAAAACAATTACGCCCTGATCTTGATATCCGCTCCTTACGTGGCAATGTAGGAACCCGATTAAGTAAATTAGACAATGGCGAATACGATGCCATTATTTTAGCCTCAGCTGGCTTAATTCGTTTAGGGCTAGCGGAACGTATTGCCTCATTTATTGAAGTAGAACAGTCGTTACCGGCTGCCGGACAAGGCGCGGTAGGCATTGAGTGCCGTGTTGATGATGAAGAAGTAAAAGCATTACTTGCTCCACTTTCAGATGCCACCACGACGACTTGTGTTTTAGCTGAGCGTGCAATGAATACCCGCTTACAAGGCGGCTGCCAAGTACCAATCGGTGGTTATGCTATTGAGCAAGATGGTGAAGTTTTCTTACGAGCACTCGTCGGAGAAACTGATGGCTCTGCGATTATTCGTGCGGAAGGTAAAAGTGCGGTTGAAAATGCCGAAGCATTAGGCGTGACCATTGCTGAACAACTTCTAGCACAGGGCGCAGATAAGATTCTGGCGAAGATTTACTCAGCATAGGAAATCACCATGGCCGTACTAGTTACTCGCCCGGATGAACGAGGAAAAGCCCTAGTTGACCAGCTGAATCAAGCCGGTGTGGTTGCCTTGCATTTGCCTTTACTTTCTATTGAAG
>CAJPKS010000035.1:0-11506 GCA_905371285.1 Haemophilus sp. HMSC068C11
ATCCCAAAGTGACCCGTATTTTTGTGAACCCAGCGATTAAATTAAAACTTTGTCAGACTGCGGGTGATGATCGTGCTTGGTTACACAAAATTCGTCCATGGTTTGGGCATGATTCACACTTCCACGTTCGCATTGCTTGCCCGAAAGATGCTGCTTATTGTGAAGATCAAGCACCGGTACCAGCAGGCGATGGTTGTGGCGATGAACTTTATTCTTGGCTTGAACCTGCAAAACCAGGTTCAGGCTCTTCTAAACCAAAAGTGACACCACCAGAGCCGTTTTTATGCCAACAGGTGTTGAGTTCGCCAAATAGTAGTGAATGGTTAGAGTAGGAGTTAAATCATGGAGTTGGGGATTGATATATTAGCCATGCTTTTTGCTGCTGCCTTTATTGCCGCATTTATTGATGCGATAGCGGGTGGTGGAGGCTTAATTACAATCCCTGCCTTATTAATGACAGGCATGCCACCAGCAATGGCATTAGGCACGAATAAATTACAAGCATTCGGTGGTGCGTTGTCGGCAAGTATTTACTTTCTGCGTAAAAGAGCGGTCAATTTATCGGAGTTTTCTTTCATCTTACTGGTGATTTTTATCGGCTCGGTGATTGGTACGTTACTCATACAAAATTTAGATGCATCATTAATTAAAAAAGGGCTTCCATTTCTCATTTTAGCGATCGGTTTATACTTTTTATTTACGCCTAAATTGGGTGAAAGTGATCGTAAACAACGAATTTCTTACGCTGTTTTTGCGTTATGTTTTGGTTCACTTTTAGGTTTTTATGACGGCTTTTTTGGGCCGGGAACAGGTTCATTAATGAATCTAGCTTGTGTGACCTTACTAGGATTTAACCTCACTAAAGCGACGGCGCATGCTAAAGTCATGAATTTAACCTCAAATTTAGCCTCATTAATTTTCTTCCTAATTGGTGGTCATGTGATTTGGACTGTCGGTTTAGTGATGATGGCAGGAAGCCTGATAGGCGCAAATTTGGGTGCAAAAATGGTGATGGCAAAAGGCAAACAACTGATCAGACCGATGGTGGTGATTATGTCATTTATCATGACGATAAAAATGGCGTATGATCAAGGTTGGTTTCATTTTTAACAATTGATTATGACAGATTCTCAAAAAAAATTACGTATTACGGCACGAACAGGCTATGAACCTCATTTTTCATGGTCATATTTGCACCCGAAAAATTGGGGTATTTGGCTTGGTATTTTTGTGCTTTTGTTACTCGCTTTTGTGCCATTTCGTTTACGCGATAAAGTGGCCGAGAAACTGGCTCGTGCGCTGACGAAAAAAATCGGTAAACCACGTATTCGTGCAGAAATTAATTTGAAACTCTGTTTCCCAGATTGGACAGATGAGAAACGTAACAAAGTAATTGAAGACATGTTTGTGACTGTCGCACAAGTAATGCTTGGTATTGGCGAAATAGCCATTCGTTCTAAAAAACATTTACAAAAACGTAGCGAATTCATTGGCCTTGAGCATATCAAGCAAGCTAAAGCCGAAGGGCATAACATCATTTTGATGGTGCCACATGGTTGGGCGATTGATGCCTCAGGCATTATTTTGCACACACAGGGCATGCCGATGACGTCAATGTATAACCCGCACCGAAATCCGTTGGTGGACTGGTTGTGGACTTTAGCGCGTCAGCGTTTTGGCGGGAAAATGCATGCTCGCCAAAATGGGATTAAGCCATTTTTAGCACACATCAAACAAGGTCAAATGGGGTATTATCTTCCTGACGAAGATTTTGGTGCTGAGCAAAGTGTCTTTGTGGATTTTTTTGCTACTTATAAAGCCACCCTTCCTGGGTTAAATAAAATGGCGAAATTAGCAAAAGCGGTGGTTATTCCAATGTTCCCACGCTATAACGCTAAGAGTGGCAAGTATGAGATGGAAATTCGCCCACCGATGCAATTAAGCGACGATCCTGAGCAATCAGCCCGAGCGATGAACGAAGAAATTGAGTATTTCGTCACGCCAACACCCGAACAATATGTCTGGATTTTACAGCTTCTTCGTACTCGAAAAGACGGGGAAGATATTTACCCAGATTAATTCATTTTATTTACAAAAGTGCGGTCAAAATTCACCGCACTTTTGCATTTTTCTATGCTAGAATGCGAGCCTAAAAACAGGATTTTTTCTTACTCTTTTTTGAGCAATTATTTATGAACAAACAACTTGAATTAATCAAATCTTCTATCAAATCTATCCCAAATCATCCAAAAGAAGGCATCATTTTCCGTGATATCACGAGCTTACTCGAAGTGCCTGCGGCTTTCAAAGCCACAATCGATTTGATCGTTGAAAAGTATAAAGATCAAGGTCTTACAAAAGTCATTGGTACCGAGTCTCGTGGATTTATTTTTGGGGCGCCAGTTGCATTAGCATTAGGCTTGCCATTTATCCCCGTTCGTAAACCGGGCAAATTACCGCGTGAAGTGATTGCACAGTCTTATCAATTAGAATACGGTCAAGACACCCTTGAATTGCACACTGATGCCATTTCGCAAGGTGATAATGTGTTAATCATTGATGACTTGTTAGCAACGGGTGGAACAGTTGAAGCTACCGTGAAATTAGTTCAACGTTTAGGTGGTGAAGTGAAACATGCTGCCTTTGTGATTAATTTGCCAGAATTAGGGGGCGAAAAACGCTTACGTGATTTAGGCATTGATTGCTACACCTTAGTGAATTTTGAAGGCCATTAATTTTTAAAGGGATGCGATGAGCTACCAAGTTTTAGCCAGAAAATGGCGACCAAAAAACTTTTCTGAAGTAGTGGGACAAAGCCATGTGCTCACTGCTTTGGAAAACGGTTTAAAAGAAAACCGTTTACATCATGCTTATTTATTTTCCGGCACCCGTGGCGTGGGGAAGACCTCTATTGCTCGTTTATTTGCGAAGGGCTTGAACTGCGTAAACGGTATTACTGCCGATCCTTGTGGTGAATGCGAAAACTGCAAGGCGATCGAAGCAGGCAATTTTATTGATTTAATTGAAATCGATGCGGCTTCTCGTACTAAAGTAGAAGATACCCGTGAGCTATTAGACAACGTGCAATATAAGCCGGTAGTAGGGCGTTATAAAGTCTATCTCATCGATGAAGTGCATATGCTTTCCCGCCATTCTTTCAATGCGTTGTTAAAAACCTTGGAAGAACCGCCTGACTATGTGAAATTCTTACTTGCTACAACGGATCCACAAAAATTGCCAATTACGATTTTATCCCGTTGTATGCAATTTCATCTTAAAGCATTAGATGAACCGCAAATTTCAGCCCATCTTAATCGCGTGCTTACGGCAGAAAATATTCCTTTTGATGCGCCTGCATTAGATAAATTAGCCAAAGCGGCACAGGGTAGTATTCGTGATAGCTTAAGTTTAACGGATCAAGCGATTGCCATGGGTAATGGTAAAGTTTCCACCGATGTGGTGAATACCATGCTTGGGCTATTAGATGAAGATCAGCCGATTGAAATCATTTACGCCTTACATCAAGGTAATGGTGAGCGTTTAATGAAAACCATCCAAACGGTAGCAGAAAAAGCGGGCGATTGGGATGAGTTACTGGCAGAAACGGCTGAAAAATTGCATCAAATTGCATTAATGCAGTTACTCGCTAAAAGTGCCACCGATGAAAACGATCACTTAGGTTTTCTGGCTAAACATATTTCACCGGAAGACGTACAATTTTTCTATCAAGTAATTGTATCGGGTCGAAAAGAATTGGCTTCTGCGCCTAATCGTCGAATTGGTGCAGAAATGACATTATTGAGGGCATTAGCATTCCACCCAAAGTTCCTTACGGCAGCACAAACGCCTAAACAAGGCGGGCTATCCCCTGAAGAAATTACACAGAAAAGTGAGATTGATAATCAGCCTGGTTCTGGTTATGTGGCTATGCCGGTGCTGGCGCAAAACATCAAAGCAAATTATTCTGCACAAGCGCAAAAGCCGATGGCTCAATCAGCGGTTGTGCATTCTTCACCTTCTCAACCTGTTTCCACTCAAACCACATCTTCATTGAATTTGGCTAGCCTTGCTGCGCTAGAGGCATTGAATCAATTAACGAAAATTGAGCAATCAGAGCGCCAACATCATCATGATGAACAGCAAGCCGCGGTGGAAGAAACCTTGCATCATCTCCAAGAGTTAGACGAGCAAAAAAACGCGCCTAAAATGACCGCACTTCCCGTGCGAGAGATGACACCACCGAAAGCTACGCAAACGAAAGCCGCGGTACCAAATCCAATGACTCAACAAGCTGACAAGTTAAAGCAAAGTATTGAGACGGTTGAAAATACTATTGATGACAATGCTGAAATAGATGCGGAAGAGCAAGAAATTCTGGATGCGGAAACCTATCGTTGGGAGTGGAGCAACCCGGATTTAGCCAAGGTGGATAGCGGTGTGCGTCCTTCTGATATTAAACAGGCAATGTTGAAAGATGTGACACCAGAGTTGCGTGAGAAAATTATTCAAATTACGCAAAAACAAGATCCTTGGACGGATATTGTCGAACGTTCAGGCGTGATTGGCTTTTCAAAAGAGTTGGCATTAAATTGCTTCATTAAGTCTCAAACAGAAGATGAAATTCAACTCGGGCTTCATTCTGAAAAAGCGCATTTAAAACAAGATCGAAATATTAAAAATTTAGTGGAACATCTTGAACGTTTATATGAAAAACCAGTCAAATTGTCGATTTTTGTTGAAGATTCCGATGTTTTAACACCGATGGATTACCGTAAAAAGGTTTATCAAGACTTACGTGAACAGGCGCGTACGGATTTGCAGCAAGATAAAAAACTGCTTTTATTACAAAAAGAGTTTGATGCGAAGTTGGATGTCGAAAGCATTAGACCAGTCTAAAACTCATTTCTCTAAATTTTAACTTTATAAAGGAAAGAATATGGCGTTTAGCTCTCTTTTTACCCTTATTGATGACATTGCATCGATTCTTGATGATGTCGCTTTGATGACCAAAATAGCAGCCAAGAAAACTGTTGGCGTGGTAGGCGATGACTTAGCCTTAAATGCTAATCAGGTAACGGGGGCATCTTCCGATCGTGAATTACCCATTGTTTGGGCAGTCACCAAAGGATCGTTAGTCAATAAAGTCATTTTAATTCCAATTGCTTTACTGCTTTCTGCGTTTTTACCTTGGTTAATTGTGCCACTTCTGATGATTGGTGGGGCGTATTTATGTTTTGAAGGGGTAGAGAAAATTCTACATAAATTTATTGCTCATGAAGAGCATGAAGAAAAAACAACCTTTAATGAAGCCGCTAAAATTAAAGGGGCAATTCGTACCGATTTTATTCTTTCCGCTGAAATTATCATTATTGCATTGGGCGAATTAACCGAAGCGAGCTTGCTGACCCGCATTATTTCCCTTTCAATAGTCGGTATCGGAATCACTATTTTTGTTTATGGCTTGGTTGCATTGATTGTTAGAGCAGATGATTTCGGTTTATACCTTATCAAAAAAGGTGACGTAGCGAAGTCAATCGGGAACGCAATTTTAGTGATTATGCCTAAATTTATGCGTTCACTTAGTTTTATCGGTACGCTTGCGATGTTCTTAGTCGGTGGTGGTATTTTCGTACATAATGTGGATTTCATTCATCATTTGCTCGCTGATTATCAATTAGCCGATGGTTTATTAGGTAATGTGGCGACGTTAGTCGTGGGTGTGATTGTAGGCGCGATTGCTTGTGCGATTGTATTACCTACGATGAAATTATTTGGTAAACACTAAAAACGAGATAAAAAATAACCGCACTTTGATGCTTTCAAGGTGCGGTTTTTTTATGGATGGAACAGACTATTTACGAGAAGTGTAATCGCCGACACAAACCCATTTATAACTGGTTAAGGCTTCTAATCCCATTGGGCCACGAGCATGAAGTTTTTGAGTACTTACCGCCACTTCTGCACCTAAACCAAATTGTCCGCCATCGGTAAATCGGGTGCTTGCATTCACATACACGGCTGCTGCATCCACTTGATTGATAAATTGTGTGGCTAGTCGTTGATTTTCAGTCAAGATACTTTCTGAATGTTGTGTGCCATATTCACGAATGTGAGCAATCGCCGCATCCATATCTTCAACCACCACAACATTGAGATCGAGTGAACCCCATTCTTGGCGTAGCGCTTGTTCAGTCACTTCTTGCACATCGACATTTGCAGCTTGAAGAATCGAAAGTGCGGTCGATTTTGCATGGAATTTCACTTTTTTCTCGGCTAAATATTTCGCGAGTTTTGGTAGGAAAGCATCAGCAATCGAGCGCTGAACTAAAAGTGTTTCCAGCGTATTACATGTGCTTGGACGTTGGCATTTTGCATTCGCAATCACCGCAAGCGCTTTTTCTTGGTCAGCACTTTCTTCCACAAAAAGATGGCAAACACCCACACCACCGACAATCACAGGAATGGTAGAATGTTGTTTACAAAGCTCATGTAGACCAGCACCACCACGAGGAATAATCATATCCACATAGCGATCCAATTTAAGCAGTTGCATCACAAGTTCACGATTCGGATCCGTAATTGCTTGGACTGCATGGCGTGGTAATCCCGCTTGTTCAAGGGCATTTTGTACCACTTCCACCAAAATTTGGTTGGAATGTTGTGTTTCTTTTCCACCACGTAAAATCACGGCATTACCGGTTTTTAAGCAAAGGCTTGCCACATCAATCGTCACATTAGGACGCGCTTCGTAAATGGTACCAATCACGCCAAGCGGAGTACGGACTCGCTCGATCTTTAATCCGCTATCTAAGGTGCCACCATCAATGATTTTCCCCACAGGATCCGCGAGCGAAATCACATGGCGTACATCATTCGCAATGCCTTTTAGGCGATCTTCGGTTAATAAAAGACGATCAATTAAGGCTTCAGATAAACCATTTTGTTTAGCAATTTCAATATCTTTTTGGTTTGCGGCTAGAATACGATCCGCTTGTTGTTCTAATTGTTCCGCAATGATACTAAGCGCGTGATTTTTTTCAGTGGTGTTTAACTGCGCTAAAATAAAGGCCGCATCTTTAGCCTGTTTGCCCATTTGTTCTAACATAATTATTCCTTTTAATTATTTCGTTTTCTTCGGTAATTTATCATTTGTTTCTTCTTCTTGCTCTTGGAAATCGAAAACGGGTAGTCCCCAGCCAAATCGAACAGCAAGTAAACGCAATGAAAAACCGCTGAATAAAGTCAGTAAAATTGTAAATGTATGATCTAATTGAATGTGTTGGAATGCCATATACATAGCTGCGGAGAAGAACGACACGCTCGCGTAAAGTTCTTTTTGGAACACAAGGGGAATGCGGTTACACAGTAAATCACGTAATACACCACCAAATGCCCCCGTCACCGTTGCCGCAATGGATGTCACGGTAAAGCCATAACCCATATCAATGGCAATCTGCGCACCGATAATGGAATACACGATTAATCCTAAGGCATCTAACACCAAGAAAATGGTGCGAAAGTAGCGCATAAAATGTTTGATGAACGGCGCAATAAAAACCGTTAATACTGCCGCACCAGCTACCATGATGAAATATTCAGGATGTTTAACCCAGCCAACAGGGTAGTGCCCTAATAATACATCGCGTACTGTACCACCGCCAATCGCCGTTACACAGGCGATAATAATTACCCCGAAAATATCCATTTTTTCTCGTCCAGCGGCTAATGCGCCGGTAATTCCTTCGGCGGTAATTCCAATAATATAAAGTACGCTTAATAGCATTTTTTTGTGGTTCCTAAAGTGCGGTTATCATTTTGCTTATTTTAAAAGGGAATGAGGCAAAATGCACGAAAGCCATTAAAAAAAGCCGTAAATTTTGGCATAATGACGCCTTCTTTTTCTAATCGAGAATTTTATGTCTGAAGAACAATCCAAACCCTTGGCCGCATTTCTTGCGATATTGCCAATTGGGTTGCTATTAATGGTCGATTTTTTTATAGAATCTTTGCAACTTGCTGAAAAATTGATTCCTCATTTAGCCTTTGGCGTGCTGATTGCTCAATTGCTTTGTTTAGTTGCCTTTATTAAAGGCGAAATTTGCCCAGGGCAGCGTGGACGTTTAATTAAAGCAAATGTCTGTTTTGCACTTTATTGGTTCGTTTGGCTAGGGATGAGCTTGGCCTCATTACATCATTACGTGATAACTGATATTGTCAGCTTATGCGGGTTATCTGCCGTATATGCAGTGTGGAAACAACCTAAAGATGAAATCGCTCGCCGTGGTTTTCTCTTAATGGCATCTTTGGTGAGTGGATTTGGTGTCATTGCTTATTTGATGATTTTCTTCGGCAATCCAACACCGAATTTCGTGCAATATAACCCACTGGCACAAGCTTTAATGGGCGTCTTGTTGGCAAATTTATGCTTGTCCGTTTCTCGTAATCGTCTGCAAGGTTTCATTGCGTTACTACCGTTATTGATGATTTTACTGCTTGCGATTAATGCATTGGCAGTACTGATTTTTATTATTTATCAAGGCACAAGTGCGGTCGTTTTTTCGAACGTTTTCGCATACGGCATTTATTTTCTGCTTCACTTAGTGATAGCGGGTGTATTACTCTTACACAGTGTAAATAAATGGAAACTCAGCTATAACAGCTTACTCATTTTGTTCTTTATGGCGGCGAGTTTGCCAGTCTGGGCGATGTTTATTTAATGGGCAAAATAAAATCTTACGCCGCCCCGATGTTAGTTGTGGGCTGCGTGCTATTCGGTTTAGGAAGCCTAATTGTTAAGTTTGTGCCAGTGGGAGGTTATGCCATCGCATTTTGGCGCTTATTGATTGCCTCTTTTATTTTCTGGTTCTTAATGAAATTAAAAAGACAACGTTTTCCTAAAAGTCGTAAAGCGATCATGTATGCCGTATTCTCTGGTATCTTTTTAGCTTTTGATTTATCTTTTTGGCATGAAAGTGTCTATGCGGTAGGGCCAGGTATTTCAACGTTGCTGAATAGCTTGCAGATTTTCTTTTTGGCGGCAATAGGCTATTTTTTCTTTGGCGAACGCCAAACTAAGCTACAAATATTAAGCCTTTTTTTAGCGGTTATTGGTGTTGTCTTAATCTCAGGGGAAGAGCTACAGCATAATTTTGAAGGCATGTACGGCATTATCATTGGGCTCATTTCTGCTGGCTTGCTTGCAGCCTCAATGGTTATGATTAAAAAAGTACACGAAGAAGAACCAACGGCTTTATTCTCACTCATGTTTATTCTGAGCTTAAGTGGAGCCTTCGTCTTAATTATTCCTTCGCTAATTTTTAATCCTGATAATCTTTATCCCACCACTTTCACCGATTGGGGATTAGTGTTTATTTATGGCGCGGTGATGCAATGTATCGCATGGGGAATGATTGCTTATACCATTCCTTACTTATCTTTAGGTTTAACCGGCTTATTACTTCTTTCTGAACCTGTGGTGGCGCTCATCATTGATTATTTTGGCTTGGATAAACCCATCAATTATTGGCAATGGGCGGGGGCAGTGCTGACATTAGTCGCGATTTATCTGGGCTCTCAAAAAAACAAAACCTCTTAAAACAAAAAAGTGCGGTAAATTTCACCGCACTTTGTCTTTACATTAAACCAATTACTCAGCTGCTTTCTTTTTCAAGTATTGATAGAGCTCGTCTTTAATCCGTAATTTTTCTTTTTTCAAGTTCTCAATTTCCGTATGAGTTGCGAGTTCTATGTTATCAATCTTATTTTTGATCTCTTGGTCTAATGCATTGTGCTTTTCAAACAAGCGATCGAAATAAGCATCTTTATTTTTGAGATTAGTGATTAAATCGCGAAATTCAGGAAACATAGGTTACTCCTCTTGGTTAACGTTCATTTTCATTATAGAACTTTTTTTTGCTGTTTCTAGTGTCTCATTCTCAGAATTTGACAGAGATCACAAAATTAAATCATGGCAAAGTGCGGTCATAAAATTTGATGTTTTTGAAAGAGTTAATAAAAGAAAAATCAGGCTTTTAACTGGTTTATTTGGCGAAAGCGCGCTAGAATAAAGGTATCTGTTTCATAATGAAAAATAGGGAATTCCAATGATCGATCCAAATTTACTCCGTAATAATCTGGCTGAAGTAGCAGAAAAATTAAAAGTAAAACGTAACTTTATTCTTGATACGGAAAAACTTACCGCATTAGAAGAACAACGTAAAGATTTACAAGTAAAAACTGAAACATTACAAGCAGAACGTAACGCGCGTTCCAAAGCCATTGGTGCGGCAAAAGCACGAGGTGAAGACATTGCGCCATTATTGGCTGAAGTGGATAACATGGGTGAACAGCTTAACGAAGCGAAAACTCAACTTGATGCTGTGTTAGCAGAAATCAATCAAATCGTGTTAAGCATTCCAAACATCCCTGCGGATGAAGTGCCATTAGGTAAAGATGACACTGAAAATAAAGAAATTTTACGTTGGGGTACACCGCGTACATTTGATTTTGAGATCAAAGATCACGTGTCATTAGGTGAAGATGCCAATGGATTAGATTTTGCAGCAGGAGCTAAATTAGCAGGTGCGCGCTTTGCGGTCATGAAAGGTCAAATTGCTAAAATGCACCGTGCATTAGCACAATTTATGCTAGATCTTCATACCGAACAACATGGTTATTTAGAAGCTTATGTACCTTATTTAGTTAACCATGCGACCCTTTATGGCACAGGCCAATTACCAAAATTTGGTGAAGATTTATTCCATACTTTAGCGCTAGAAGGCGAACAACCTTACGCATTAATCCCGACAGCGGAAGTACCGGTAACTAACCTTGTTCGTGATGTGATTGTTGATGAAGCAGATTTGCCAATCAAAATGACCGCACATACACCATGTTTCCGTTCTGAAGCAGGATCTTATGGTCGTGATACCCGTGGTTTAATTCGTATGCACCAATTCGATAAAGTGGAAATGGTACAAATCGTCGATCCAGATAAATCTATGGAAGCGCTTGAAGAATTAACAGGCCATGCAGAAAAAGTATTACAACTTTTAAATCTACCATATCGTAAAGTATTACTTTGTACCGGTGATATGGGCGTTGGTTCTTGCAAAACTTACGACTTAGAAGTGTGGGTGCCTGCACAAGATACTTACCGTGAGATTTCTTCTTGCTCTAATATGTGGGATTTCCAAGCACGCCGTATGCAAGCACGTTGCAAAGCAAAAGGTGATAAGAAAACTCGCTTAGTGCATACATTGAATGGCTCTGGTTTGGCAGTAGGTCGTACATTAGTGGCTGTGCTTGAGAACTATCAAAATGCAGACGGCTCAATTACGGTACCAGAAGTATTACGTCCTTACATGGGCGGATTAGAAGTGATCTGTAAATAATCAAAAATATATTAATTCAATTTAGGGCTAATTTTTATTAGCCCTTTCTTTCATTTAGAGAAATGAGATTTTTATTCTAGTCTTTGAGATAAATCCACATCAATACTCATGCG
>CAJPKS010000036.1:0-11054 GCA_905371285.1 Haemophilus sp. HMSC068C11
TTTTTGGTTCTCTCACCTCTTGCTGTTGGAAGCCACGAGAAGGTTTACGCTCATCCCGTTTTTTATCAAAGTGCGGTCGATTTCCCTCACGTTTTTAATTATTACGACTATCATGAAAGCGACGTTCTTTGTCACTAAATGCACGTTTTGGGCTACGCTCTTGAAAAGATTTGGTGGAATTTGTTTGGAATGATGGTTTGCGTGAATTGCTCATAATTTGCTTCTCGAAGGAAAAATTGGATAATAATTCGCCAAAAAATGCGAAAATTTGTGAGCATTATAACGAAAAAAAACCTTTTTTCTATCAATCCACAAAGGAAATATTGTAAACTAGAGCATTAACTTTTAGTGTAGAGATCGATTATGTTAATCAATAAAGCTAAACGAGCAGAACAAAATTTAAAAAATTTGCCTTTTCTTCCTTTACAGGCAGAACAGGTTGAGTTTCTGTTTAGTCCGCTTGAATTCAAAGCACAAATTATAGAATTAATTCGCCAAGCTAAAAAACGCATTTACGTGACCGCACTTTATTGGCAAAAAGATGAAGCGGGACAAGAAATTCTTAATGAAATTTATCGCGTAAAACAAGATCATCCAGAATTGGATGTGAAAATTTTAGTGGATTGGCATCGCGGACAACGCAATTTACTCGGTGCTGAAAAATCAGCCACTAATGCTGATTGGTATTGTGAACAACGCCAAACCTATCAACTTTCCGATGAACCGAATATGTTCTTCGGTGTGCCTATTAATACCCGTGAAGTCTTTGGTGTGTTGCATATTAAAGGCTTTGTCTTTGATGATACCGTCCTTTATAGCGGTGCAAGTATTAATAACGTGTATTTACAACAACAAGATAAATACCGTTACGACCGATATCAAAAAATCCACAATGCTGCGCTTGCAGACTCTATGGTTAATTTCATCAATGATTATTTATTGGATTTCAGTGCGGTACATCCATTAGATGTGGCTAATCGCCCTCGCACCAAAGAAATTCGTAGTGCAATAAAAGCTTATCGTAAAAACTTATCTGCCCATGCTGAATATCAGTTGGAAAGTGCGGTTGGTTTTTCAGATGTTTTAACCATTTCACCACTTTTTGGTTTAGGTGCATCAGGCAACGAATTAAACCAAGTCATTGAAGATTTATTCTTACAAGTGCAGGAAAAATTGGTGATTTGCACGCCTTATTTCAACTTCCCTCGCACGCTAAGAAGTAAAATTGCCCATTTGTTAGAACAAGGTAAAAGCGTAGAGATTATTGTCGGAGACAAAGTCGCGAACGATTTCTATATTCCACCAGAGCAACCGTTTAAAATGGCTGGCGCATTACCTTATTTATATGAAAGCAATCTTCGTCGTTTCTGCGAGAAATTTGATGCTTACATTAAAAACGGCCATTTAACTGTGCGTTTATGGAAAGATGGCGATAACACTTATCACCTCAAAGGTGTTTGGGTGGACAATCAGTATATTCTTTTAACAGGGAACAACCTGAATCCTCGTGCATGGCGTTTAGATGCGGAAAATGGATTATTAATCCACGATCCAAAACAAGAACTTCTGTCACAAGCGGAAAAAGAATTATCACATATCCGCCAACATACCAAAGTATTGCAAGATTATTCTGAATTAGAAGAATTGACACAATATCCTGAACCGGTGCAAAAACTGTTGAAGAAGTTTGCTCGGATTCAAGCAGACAAATTGGTCAAAATGATTTTATAAATACAAAAAGAAGCCGGCAAATGTCGGCTTCTTGCTTTCATCTTACGCAAAAACATCGACTAACATTGCACAAGTGAAATAAGTTGTTATAATCGCCCAACTTTTTAATCTTATCGGAGAAATCAATGAACCCAATTTCTTATTGGCAACGCCTAAAAGTTGCATTTCAATATGTGATGCCTCAAATCTATATGACACAAGCAGCAGGTTGGTTAGCTAAACAAAAATGGGGCGCAGTGACACATTTTGTGATTAAAGCGTTTGCAAAAAAATACAACATTGATATGGGCATTGCTGAGAAAGAAAAATTCAGTGATTACGCCAGTTTTAATGAATTCTTTATCCGTCCATTAAAAGAAAATGCACGACCAATTAACCAAAATCCAACCGCACTTTGTTGTCCTGCGGATGGCCGTGTAAGTGAATGTGGACACATTGACGATGATCGTCTATTACAAGCAAAAGGTCACTTCTTCAGCTTAAATGATTTATTAGCGGAAGATAAAGATTTAACCGAGACCTTTAAAAATGGGGAATTCATCACCACTTATTTATCACCACGTGATTATCACCGTGTGCATATGCCATGTGATGGTACTCTTCGCAAAATGATTTACGTACCAGGTGATTTATTCTCCGTCAATCCGTTTTTAGCGAAACATGTGCCTAACCTCTTCGCACGTAATGAACGTGTGATTTGTGTCTTTGATACTGAATTCGGTACCATGGTACAAATCTTAGTAGGTGCAACAATCACTGCGAGTATCGGCACTGTTTGGGCTGGCGTTATTAATCCGCCACGTCATAACGAAGTGAAAGTATGGACTTATGAAGGTGAAAGTGCGGTTAAATTAAGCAAAGGTCAAGAAATGGGTTGGTTCCAACTTGGTTCTACCGTGATTAATTTATTCCAAGCTGGCCAAGTAAAAATTGCCGATCATTTAAGTGTTGATGAACCTGTTCGCATGGGTGAAATCTTGGCATTGAAAAAATAGTTTTACAACAAAGGAAAAAACATGACAGCTCAAATTTTTGAACAAGTAAAATTAGAAAGTATTTCTGAAAAAGGCAGCTACGGTATCGGTTTACAAATCGGTCAACAATTAGCAGATAGCCAAATGGATATTTCTGTTGAAGCGGTAGCAAAAGGCATTTTCGACGCGTTAAATCGTAATCAACCTGCATTAGAAATTAATGATTTAATGCATTCTGTTCAAGCGCTTCAACAGCAAGCGGCTGAAGCACAACAAGCGCAATTTAAAGCGATTGAAGAAGAAGGTAAAAAATTCTTAGAAGAAAACGCGAAAAAAGCGGGCGTAAACGTGACTGACAGCGGTTTACAATACGAAATTTTAACTGAAGGTAACGGTAACAAACCAGCTGCAACGGACAAAGTACGTGTTCACTACACAGGTACATTACCAGATGGTACTGTATTCGATAGCTCTGTTGCACGTGGCACACCGGCTGAATTCCCAGTAAATGGTGTAATTCGTGGTTGGGTTGAAGCATTACAAATGATGCCTGTTGGTTCTAAATGGAAACTCACTATTCCACACGAATTGGCTTACGGCGAACGTGGTGCAGGTGCATCTATCCCACCATTCTCAACCTTAGTGTTTGAAGTCGAATTACTCGATATCCTTTAAAACGAAAAAATGCGGTTAAAATTAACCGCACTTTTTTATTCTTCGTCGTCTTCGCTATAACGATCATCATCGTCATAATCATAGGTTAAGATCGCATCCTCATCATAACCCTCTATATCAATCTGAACGCCATTTGAGCCGGCATCAAACCCATTAAACCATGCAGTTCTTAGCTCTTCAGGTATTCGTCGACCACAAAAGTTAATTCGTTTATTCAATTGAGATTGGCTTTGTGCTTGGAAATCTTTCCCTACTCGATAACCATCTAAATACCAGTCATCTTTATCATGACAAGCCGTCGTATTTAAACGCTTTACGTGTTTACTCACTGAAATGGGGCTACGATGTTTTACATAATAGCCCTGCGTACAAGCACTTAATAGCCCAACAGCTAAAACGGTCGCTATTAATCTCATGTTGTCTCCTTTTACTACTTAATATCGGGCTATTGCCCTTTTTATGGTTTTATAGACCAACAAAATAAAAGGAAGGTTCAGAAAATATAAGAGATCCGATTTCTATTTTAAGCTATAGCACAATCATGTCATCACGATGTAACACAACTGCACCGTACTCATAGCCAAGAATTTGTTCAATTTCTTGGGATTTTTTCCCTTTGATTAATTCCAACGCATCGCTGTTATAACGCGGCATACCGAGTGCAATCACTTTACCAGAGATATTCTTAATTTTGACGACTTCACCACGTGAGAAACGCCCTTCCACAGCCGTAATCCCTGCAGGCAACAACGATTTATTCTGTACTAACATGGCATTTTCAGCACCCTCATCAATCGTCAGCATACCCACTGATGGAGCTGCAAATAACCACTGTTTACGGCTTTCTAGACGATCTGAGTGATGAGCAATAAATTTCGTGCCAATTGGCTTATCGTAGGCTAAATCCACTATCACATTAGCTCGACTACCTGGTGCAATTATCGTTTCAATACCTGAACGCGTTGCCACATCTGCTGCAATAATTTTTGTACTCATCCCGCCAGTACCAAGATTTGTACCGCTACCGCCTGCAATAGAACGAATATGATCGGTAATTTGCTCAACCACAGGAATTAATTTCGCATCTGGATTTTTACGCGGATCGTTTTCATATAGGCCTTGTTGATCCGTTAATAAGTAAAGTTGTTCCGCTTGCACTAAAATCGCGACTAGCGCTGATAAGTTATCGTTATCCCCTACTTTAATCTCAGCCGTTGCCACCGCATCATTCTCATTAATCACTGGAATAATGTGATTGTCCAACAGCGCATGTAATGTATCGCGTGCATTTAAAAAACGTTCACGGTCTTCAATATCGGCACGAGTTAATAAAATTTGCCCAATATGAATATCATAAATCGCAAATAATTTTTCCCAGGCTTGAATAAGCTGACTCTGCCCTACAGCAGCTAAAAGCTGTTTTGACGCAATGGTTGGAGGAAGTTGAGGATGATTTAAATAATGTCGTCCAGCGGCAATCGCACCTGATGTCACAATCACGACACGAAAACCGGCTTGATGAAGTTGGGCAATCTGGCGAACAATATCGACCATGTGGGGTGCATTCAATTTTGGGGAACCATGTGTTAATGTGCTAGTACCAAATTTTATGACGATTGTTTTCTGATTTGCCGACATAGTTTATCCTCAGTGAAAAAATAGAAAAGTGCGGTTAAATTAGCACTAAAATTAATAAAAATCACGAAAAAAACCATCTCAAATTCAGATTTTCTGAATAGCTATGATATAATGCAAAAAAAGAAAAATAGGATAGAAAATATGACATTAAGTTTGATCGTTGCAATAACAAAAAATAACGTCATCGGAAAAGATAATCAAATGCCTTGGCACTTACCTGCTGATTTAGCCTGGTTTCGTAAAAACACTACAGGCAAACCGGTAATTATGGGTCGTAAAACCTTTGAAAGCATTGGGCGCCCACTACCCAAACGTACCAATATTGTCCTTTCACGCACGCCTTACGAACATGAAGGTGTCATCTGGAAAGAGAATTTTGAAAGTGCGGTCGATTTTGTCAAAGAATTTGATGAAATTATGTTGATTGGCGGCGGCGAGTTATTTAAACAATATTTACCTAAAGCAGATAAACTATATCTCACACAAATTCAAGCAGACATTGACGGCGATACCTTCTTCCCTGAAATTAATTGGTCTGAATGGAACATCGAGTTTGAAGAATATCGCCAAGCAGATGCGGATAATCCCTATGATTGTCGTTCTTTAATTTTGCAGCGTAAAGCGTAAAACACATCCAAACCATCCAAAAACGAAGTGCGGTCAAAACCCTAAAATGTTGACCGCACTTTTTTCCATCATCATCAAATCAACGATTCATCAAACTATTTTTTCCTATAAATCCTCTATTTTTTGATCTGAGTCCCCTTTTAAAAACCGGCTTTGTAATATACTGGAATGAATTATTATCATTAGAGGAGAAATATTATGGGTATCTTCAGTGTACCACCGGATCTACCGGTTACTAAAAGCAAAGAGGAGATCGACAAAACTTATCGTTACTGGCGATTACATTTGATGATTACCAGCTATATCGGCTACGCCGTTTTCTATTTTACTCGTAAAAGTTTTAACTTCGTTATGCCTGCCATGCTAACGGACTTAGGGCTACAAAAAGCCGATATCGGTATCATGGGTACTGCGTTTTATCTCACCTACGGTGTATCCAAGTTCTTATCAGGTGTACTTGGTGACCGTTCTAACCCTCGTTACTTTATGGGGATTGGCTTAATGATGACAGGTGTCGTCAATATTCTATTCGGCATGAGCTCATCTGTTTTTATGTTTATCACCCTTTGGATGATCAACGCCTTTTTCCAAGGTTGGGGTTGGCCGCCATGTTCAAAAATCCTAAACACTTGGTACTCACGTAATGAACGTGGTTTATGGTGGGCGATCTGGAATACCTCACATAACTTAGGTGGTGCACTCATTCCAATTTTATCTGGTGCCGTTGCCCTTTATTGGGGATGGCGTTACGGTATGATCGTGCCAGGGATTATTGCCTGTGTCATCGGTTTTGCTCTTTGTTTCTTATTACGCGATCGCCCAACTTCAATGGGACTTCCAACTGTAGGTGAATGGCGTAATGATATTGCTGAAAAAGAACATGAAAGTGAAGGTTTAGGTTTATCTAACTGGGAAATTCTTAAAATTTATGTGTTTAAAAACAGCATTATCTGGGCATTAGCATTTTCTTGGTGTTTTATTTATATCATCCGTACCGGTATCAATGACTGGGGTAACTTATATTTAACAGAAACCCACGGTTATGACTTACTTAAAGCGAACTCCGCGGTTTCTTTCTTTGAAATCGGTGGATTCTTAGGAGCACTTTTTGCAGGCTGGGGCTCTGATAAGTTCTTCAACGGAAACCGTACCCAAATGAACATCATTTATGTGTTAGGTATTATTTCAACCTCCTTAGCATTATGGTTCATCCCAAGCGATAACTATTTCGTTATGTGTGGATTATTCTTCCTCATGGGATTCTTTATCTTTGGTCCGCAATTCCTTATCGCAATGGCCGCGGCTGAAAACTCCCACAAACATGCTTCAGGTTCTTCTACCGGTTTCGTTAGTCTCTTCGCCTATATTGGTGCGGCAGCGGCGGGTGCCCCATTAGCGTGGATTATTCAATCTCTCCACTGGAATGGATTCTTTGGTAGCTTGTTTATTGTATCTCTTGCTTGTGCATTATTACTCATTTTCGTGTACTTCTTGCAACGCAAGAAAAATAAACTCAAAGTCTAATCTAGGCATATAAAAATCGGGCTAAAACCATCATTGTTTTAGCCCGATTTCTTTTGTTTTAAATAACCTTTAAAAGATTATTCTAAGCGTTTAGCCATTTCTAACCAATCTGCTTTAAATTCACGGCGCATATTGTTGATTGCATCAATAATATCATGGTGAACTAATTTTTCATTTTGAATACCCACACAGTAGCCACCTTTACCTTGTAGCAATATATCTACCGCATATACGCCCATACGTGAAGCTAAAATACGGTCGAAGGCACAAGGCGAACCACCACGTTGAATATGGCCTAATACAGTTGCACGGGTTTCATGACCTACACGAGCTTCAATTTCACGAGCGAGAGAATGTACATCTGTGATTAATTCAGTAATCGCAATAATAGCATGACGTTTTCCGCGAATAATACTGCGTTCAATTTGACGAATTAATTCTTCGCGGTTAAATTCCATTTCAGATGCCACAATATATTCACAACCACCGGCAATACCTGCAGAAATAGTCAAGTCACTACAGTGACGCCCCATGATTTCCACGATAGAAATACGTTGGTGAGAACTTGAGGTGTCACGTAAACGGTCAATCGCATCAACGGCTGTTTGTAACGCTGTTTCGTAACCGATTGTGTAATCCGTACCCGCCACATCATTATCAATCGTACCTGGAATACCCACACAAGGGAAACCATGTTCTTCTGTGAGCAATTTCGCCCCCATGTAAGAACCGTCACCACCGATAACAACTAAGGCATCAATGCCATGGGAACGTAAAATTTCTGCACATTTTTCACGTACCGCAGGATCTTTAAATTCTGGGAAACGCGCAGAGCCTAAGAATGTACCTCCACGGTTAATAATATCTGATACACTATAACGATTTAACTGTTTGATTTTATTATTATATAAGCCTTGATAACCGTCATAAATCCCAAATACTTCAAGCCCTTCTGCAAGAGCTGCACGAACAACGCCACGGATGGCAGCATTCATACCTGGTGCATCACCACCGCTGGTTAATACAGCAATTTTTTTAATCATATTTACCTACTTTGAACTCTAAGAATAATTGGCGTCAAGATTACACCATCCATTATTTCTGCTCTAGAAAAATTTTTAAAATTTACGTGGAATTTGATCTAGTATAAGTTTTAGTGATGGAAATAACTTTCACATTTCCAAGAAAGATCGGCTTTTTGTAATGTCTTACTTTCTTTCGCCACCAAATACTTTTGTAAATTTTTCACAATTTTTACTTTGTTTAAACGCTGAAATTTCTTACCTTGTTCCACTTTTTGGGAATATTGATATTGCACAAAGCCACAACGTGGAATATTTTTACCCTTAGCAATATCCACTTGCCAAGACGGATTTTGTTCTGTCGGAGCATAAATGACATAACCATTTAACTCTGTGGCAGGCTTTTTCGGATTCGTTGAATTTGCAAGAATTTTGAAATCTTTCACCCCTAAATTACGGTATACCTTCTCACGCAATGCTACGCGTTGCTCAATAGAACGGGATAAATCACGATCAAGCAACACTTCAATTTGAGACTGCCAATTTTCCAAGGTATCCGGCTCTGCAAGATAAACATAACGTGCAATCGTATCCAAATCTTGGCTTGCAGTAAGTTTATAGGTTTTGCCGTTATATTCAATTTTTTCAGGAGTTTGAAGCTGACTCACTTTTGCCGCACAACCTGAGAGTAAAAGTGCGGTCAATATAACCAGGATTTTATTCATTGATATCTCGCTTAAATACAAATTCTTTTTCAGTTGAGGATGTCGCATCAAACCAATAACCACCTAGGTCAAACTCTTTCAATTGTTCAACACGTTCCAAACGATTTTGAATGATAAAACGACACATTAAACCACGGGCTTTTTTCGCATAAAAGCTGACCACTTTGTATTTACCATTCTTATTATCTAAGAAAACAGGCTTAACAATTTGTGCATCTAATTGGTTTTCTTTTACTGATTTATAGTATTCATCAGAAGCTAAATTGATCAACACACGATCGCCTTGCTCATCAAGTGCTTGTTGCACAGATTGAGTGATGATATTACCCCAAAAAGCATAAAGATCTTTTCCTTTGGGGTTCGCTAACTTCGTGCCCATTTCTAAACGGTAAGGCTGCATTAAATCAAGAGGTTTTAATAAGCCATATAAACCGGAAAGCATACGTAAATGACGTTGAGCGAATTGCACATCTTCATCAGATAAGCTATCAGCATCCAAACCGGTGTAAACATCACCTTTGAATGCCCAAATGGCTGCGCGTGAATTTTTTTCGTTGTGAGATTTTGTCCATTCAGCAAAACGAGCGGCATTTAAGCCCGCAAGCTTGTCGCTGATAGACATTAAGGAAGAAAGATCTTGGGGAGATAATTGACGACAGATTTCAATCAGTTGCTCACTATAATCCGTCAAGTGGGGTTGAGAAACAGGAAGATTTCTGACCGCACTTTCAAAATCTAAGGTTTTTGCCGGGGAAATAATGGCTAACATAGGTTCTCCTTTCTAAAACTGAACCGTATCTTAGCACAGGATTGCCTCATCGCTCCACCCCATTTACGCTATCCGCTTATAGAGTCCATTCTCATTGATGATTAAATCTTGTAACTCTAAATCTAATAACTGCACTAAAAGCAAATCTACCGGCAAATTCAATGCAACCGATAAATCATCAAGGCTTATGGGTGTATAACTGATATGCTGATAAAGTTCAGGATGACTTGGCTCCACGCTTGGTGTTTTTGCTGTTAGTGGTTTAGCTATCGGCTTATTAATTTGCGTATTATGTACTGGAGGCTGAAAAACAACGTTATGATTAAGACAATCTAAAATATCTTTGACACTTTCCACCAACATCGCCCCTTGCTTAATCAGTTTATGGCAGCCTTGACTATATTCACTTTGAATATTCCCCGGCAACGCAAAAATGTCGCGGTTTTGTTCTAAGGCATAGCGTGCTGTAATGAGTGAACCGCTTTTCTCTGTTGCTTCAATCACTAATGTTCCTAATGAAAGTCCGCTGATAATGCGATTACGGCGAGGAAAATTTTCGGCAATCGGTGCTTGCGTAGGGATAAATTCAGAAACTAATGCCCCGTTATTTTCAATAATTTGCTCGCCTAATCGGCGATGTTTCGCTGGATAAATGTGCGCTAATCCGCTGCCCAATACGGCAATGGTCTGCCCTTGAATATCCACCACCGCTTGATGACTAAATCCATCGATACCTAAAGCCAGCCCACTCGTCACCGTCAATCCTGCAAGAGAAAGCTCTGTCGCAAAATATTTTGCCCAATATTCCCCATAAGCGGAGCAATAACGGCTTCCAACCATGGCAATTTGCTGAGCAGAAAGTGCGGCCAAATTGCCTTTCACAAATAATAAAGGTGGAAAGCCACTAATTTGTTTAAGTAAAAAAGGATAGTCATCTGAAAAACAGTGGATTAAATGATGACCTTCTTTTTCTGCCCAGCTCAAAGCGGGTTCAATAAATTTCATTTCTGGCTGAAACCAACGACGAATCTGCAAAGCATCCCAACCCATTTGTTGAAATGCCACTTCATCATAATTTAACAAGTCTTCTATATTCACATGGGCCAAAATTTGTTGAATCCGCACACTGCCCAATTTTGGTACTTGTGCCAACCGCAATAAAATCGACGCAAAATCGCTCATTTATTCTCTCCTTTAAAAGGAGAATTATGACGAGATTGGTGTCAAAAAATGAAAGATTCGTCTTAATTCTGCGATTCAGATCGCAAAAAGAGAAAAAATTTTAGAAAAAATCGGCACACCAGAAACAAGGAATAAAACAGGACAAAAATAGCTTCCTAAAAGCCATTTTTAGAGATTAATTTTAAAT
>CAJPKS010000037.1:0-10938 GCA_905371285.1 Haemophilus sp. HMSC068C11
TAAAAAAGGTCATCCTGTTATTTTAAAATAAGATAAGCAATCACAGCCAGAGCAACCACACTCCAACCAATGATTTCAATAGATTTACGTAATTTCGCGGCGAATTTCTCCCCGCCCCATGCGGCCAGTTTTGCGACTAAAATAAAACGAGCAAAACGCGATACAAATGCGGTAATCACAAATGGAATAAACGCCATTTGCATCACACCGGCACAAATGGTGAAAACTTTATAAGGAATAGGACTAAAACCGGCAACAAAGACCACTAACACGCCCCATTCTTTAAACCACGCCATGGCCTGTTCCCAAGCAGCTTGGTAGCCCCATTGTTGAATATAACCTTGCACCCAATCAAAGGCATAGTAACCAATAGCATAACCAATCATTCCACCGACAACCGAAGCAATCGTGGTATAAAGTGCAAAACGAAACGCACTTTTTGGCTTTGACATTGACATCGGAATCAACATCACATCCGGTGGAACAGGGAAAAAAATGGCCTCAATAAAACTCACAAAGGATAACCAAAACACGGCAAAGCGATGTTTTGACCATTGCATTGTTTTATCATACATCGCACCAAAAATATTCATTCACTTATCCTTTATTGCTTCAATAGGGAAATTTCGTTTCAAAACGGCACATTATTCACTTTCCAGCCAATCTTGTAAAGCAGCAATTGACTGATGAGCCGTAAGATCGGCTTGAATTGGCGTAATGGCGACATAACCATTTTTTACCGCATGGAAATCTGTACCTTCACCATCATATTCTGGCAAGCCTGACGGGCCAATCCAATAAATATTTTCGCCACGAGGATCTTCTTGTTTAATCACTTCTGCAGCGGATGAGCGATAACCTAAATGACAGACTTTGATGCCTTTAAGCTCTTCGTAAGGCAAATCTGGCACATTGATATTGATCACTTCGCGTTTATTCAATAATTGAGGATGTAATTTCGGAATTAAATCACACACTACACGAGCCGCTGTTTCATAATGCAAACGACCATCTAAAGATACCGCAATAGCTGGCAACCCTAAATGTCGGCCTTCCAATGCTGCAGCCAAAGTACCTGAATAAATCGTATCATCCCCCATATTGCAACCCGCGTTAATGCCTGATACGACAAGATCCACTTGTCCAGATAAAAAACCGTTTAGTGCCAAATGCACACAATCAGCCGGTGTGCCATTCACGCAATAATCACCACTGTCTAAATGACGCGGGCGAAGTGGCTCAACAAGCGTTAATGAGCTTGATGCCGCGCTACGATTACGATCGGGCGCAACGATCACCACATCGGCAATTTTGCGTAATTCTTTTGCTAAAACTTGAATCCCTTCGGCATGAAAACCGTCATCATTGCTGACTAAAATTCGCATTATTCTTCTTCCTTAATATTCACTAACTCTCGCACCAATGCAGTGGCATAGCTCCCCGCCGGCAAATAAAATGAGAGTTTCAATCCTTCTTCAACAAACGTCCAATGGAAATCTTTTGCCTGCATTAATAAAGGGCGGCGAGCAGCTTTCATTCGTTCTTGTTTCATTAATTCTTGGAAAATCTGATGTTCCAAAACGACTTTATTTTCGACCGCACTTGCAGATAAATTTTCTTCGCCAATTAAAGGTGCAGTGAGCAAAATATCTTGTTCGTTCAAACGTTGCTGTAAGACCACTAAATCTTCATTTTCATCAGCCTTAAACCAACTGTGCGATCCGTTTAATTGCACAATATCGTCTCTTAGAACCTGATCTGCCACATTTTGTTCAATTCGTTCTGCTACAACTAAATTAAAAATTTCGCTGCGAGCTGCTGAAAGATAAAAACTGCGTTTTTTACGATCTTTGACCTTAATCTCCCCTTTCGCCCAACGAATCGCTTGAGTCAGATTATGACCATCACGCCCAAAACGTTGTTCAGTGAAGTAGTTAGGGAAACCGTATTTCGCCACAAAATTTAAGCGTTCGTTTAACTCATCACTTTCTTTTGCACCACGCAATAAAATCTCGAAGGTATTTCCTTGAAGACTACCGGTACGAATTTTACGATTGTGGCGAGTAACGTCTAAAATCTCGACGCCTTCCAACTGAAATTGGCTAAAATCTGGCGTTTCCTTCCCCGGCATTTGCAAACAAAACCATTGTTCTGTAATACCATGACGATCTTTCAAACCGGCATAACCCATATTTCGATCAGAAATACCCGCAAACTTGGCGAGTTTTTCGCCCACAAACAATGTATTGCAATCCGTTTTACGGATTTTTACCGCCACAAATTCGCCTTCACCTGACATTTCATAGCCCAGATCTTCTTTCACAATAAAATCAGCGAACTCCTGCTTTAAAAGTGCGGTTGTTTTTGGCGGTGTTTTTAAGGTGAAATAAGGGAGATGTTTGACCATTTTTTTTCGTTCTAAAATAAGAAAGCCCAACTTTTTCGCTGCAATAAATAGCGTGATCAGCTGGGCATGTTAAGCACAATTTATTCGCGCAGAATTTTAACCTTTCCGACCCTTCAAGGCAAACTGAAATGAGAATAAATTTTTAGCGACATTTTCATCTTTATCTCCTACAATGACCGCACTTTTTCTGACAAAAGGAATGCCTTATGACGAACTTTAACGAACTTCAAGAAGAAACCCGTGAAATCATTACGGATTTATTAAATGATGGCAGCGATCCGGATGCCCTTTATATTATCGAACATCACATCGCCCATTATGATTTTGATACCTTAGAAAAAATTGCCGTGGATGCTTTCAAAGCAGGCTATGAAGTGTCAGAAGCAGAAGAATTTGAAGATGAAAATGGCAAGGTCATTTTCTGTTTTGACATCATCAGTGAAGTGGAATTAAAACCTGAAATCATTGATGCACAACAAAAAGAAATTTTGCCATTAGTGGAAAAATACAAAGGCATTTATGATGGCTGGGGCACGTATTTTGAAGATCCAAATGCCGAGGACGATGAATATGGCGATGACGGTGAATTTTTTGACGATGAAGATGTCGAAGACGACAACGAACGTTTACATTAATAATAACAAAGGGCGTGTTAAATCGCCCTTAATTTTTATCTTACCCAAATAGGAATGAAACAATGAAACTCAAAGCGCTTTCTTTAGCATTACTTGCCTTACCTATCACTTCTTTTGCAACAGAACCCGTATCTCATCAGCCAACGGATGTCAGCTTTAGTGTTGAAGCAGAAAAAGAAGTAGAACGTGATTTATTACAAATCTCCCTTTTTTACCAAGCGGAAGGCAATGATTTATCCGCACTCAATAAAACCATGGCAGAAAAAATGAATAAAGCCATTGAGTTAGCAAAAGCACAAAGTGCGGTTGAAATTAAGGACAATTCTCGTAATACCTGGATTCGCTATGATAATAAAGGCAAACAACAAGGCTGGATTGCGCGTGCAGAATTAACCTTAGAAAGTAAAGATTCTCAAGCGTTATCAACAGTAGTGCATGAATTAGATGGCGTATTAGCCATTGATCGCGTAAGTGCGTCTGTTTCACGTGAGAAATTAAATAGCTTAGAAAAAGAATTAACCAAAGAAGCTTTAGCGAAAGTTAAAGATAAAGCCTTATTAATTCAAGAATCTTTGCAAATGAAAGGTTATCACACACAAAGCCTAGACGTGTCTTCTGCCAATGATTCAGCGAATGATTTCCGCCCTTATGCTGCAGGGGCAATGATGGCAAAAAGTTTCTCTTACTCGGATGAAAAAGATGAAACTTACACTCAAAGTGGCAAAGAGAAAATTAAAGTCAGTGTGAATGCGCGAATTGCATTGCTTAAAGAATAATTTTCTATACAATGAACAACGATTTTTTTAATAAGGAAAACAATATGAAAGTAGCAAAAAATACGGTTGTGAGTATCGCTTACCAAGTACGTACTCAAGACGGTGTATTAGTTGATGAAGCACCTGCAAATCAACCATTAGAATATTTACAAGGCCACAATAACTTAATCATTGGTCTTGAAAATGCCTTAGAAGGTAAAGAAGTTGGCGACAAATTTGAAGTGCGTGTTCAACCTGAAGAAGGCTACGGCGAATACAATGAAAACATGGTTCAACGTGTACCAAAAGAGGTATTCCAAGGCGTTGATGAAGTGGTGGTTGGTATGCGTTTCTTAGCAGATACAGACATCGGTCCAGTTCCTGTTGTGATCACTGAAGTGGATGGCGATGAAGTAGTGGTTGATGGTAACCATATGTTAGCGGGTCAAGAATTACACTTCACTGTTGAAGTTGTTGGTACTCGTGAAGCAACATTAGAAGAAATTGCTCACGGTCACGTACATGGTGAACACGATCATCACCATCATCACGATGATGAAGGTGGTCACGGCTGCGGTTGTGGTGGTCACGGTCATCACCACCATGCCCATGATCACGATCATGGGCACGGCGGTTGCTGTGGCGGTGGTCATAAACACGATCATGATCACGGACACGGTCATGGCGGCTGTGGTTGCGGCGGTCACTAATCTTAATCTAGAGATAAAACTAGAGACAAAAAAAGTGCGGTTAAAAATAACCGCACTTTTTCTTTATCCAAAATTCAATTACAGAATGAATCGACTTAAATCTTCATTTTCAATCACTTCGCCTAATGCCTCAATCACATAGGCCGCATCGATATTCACGGTTTGTCCGTTCATATCGCTCGCATTAAATGAAATTTTATCCATTAAACGTTCCATAACGGTATGTAAACGTCTTGCTCCGATATTCTCTGTTTTCTCATTCACACGGAAGGCAGCTTCGGCAATTTTCTTGATCGCATCTTGTGTAAACTCAATGCTCACGCCTTCTGTTGCCATGAGGGCTTTATATTGCTCCGTTAAAGACGCATTTGGCTCAGTTAGAATACGCTCAAAATCCTCTGCCGTTAATGCTGATAATTCAACACGAATCGGCAAACGACCTTGCAACTCTGGGATTAAATCCGATGGACGCGCCACTTGGAATGCACCCGATGCAATAAAGAGAATATGATCGGTTTTCACCATCCCATGTTTGGTATTAACCGTTGAACCTTCCACTAATGGTAATAAGTCACGTTGCACACCTTCACGAGAGACATCAGCACCACTGTATTCGCCTTTTTTACAGATCTTGTCAATCTCATCAATAAACACAATACCGTTTTGCTCAACTGCATCAATGGCTTTTTGTTTTAATTCTTCCGGATTAATCAATTTGGCTGCTTCATCGTCAATTAAGGTTTTTAACGCATCCTTAATTTTCATTTTGCGTTTTTTGGTTTTATCCGAACCCAGGCTTTGGAACATGGATTGCAACTGATTAGTCATTTCTTCCATACCAGGAGGTGCCATGATTTCCACACCCATTGACACGCCCGCCGACACATCAATTTCGATTTCTTTATCGTCTAATTGACCTTCACGCAATTTTTTACGGAACGCTTGGCGAGTGCTGCTGTTGGTATCGTGGTTTTCGACTTCACCCCATTGATTTTTTGGTGGTGGTAGTAATGCATCTAAAATACGATCTTCCGCCGCATCTTCTGCTTTCGCACGATTTTTCGCAATTTCTTGCTGGCGAACCAATTTCATCGCACTGTCCGTTAAATCACGAATAATGGAGTCCACTTCTTTCCCCACATAGCCCACTTCGGTGAACTTGGTCGCTTCCACTTTAATGAATGGTGCATTAGCTAATTTTGCAAGACGACGTGCAATCTCTGTTTTCCCCACCCCCGTTGGACCAATCATTAAAATATTTTTAGGGGTCACTTCATGGCGAAGTGGCTCTTGCAACTGCATTCTTCTCCAACGGTTACGTAATGCGATCGCAACCGCTCTTTTCGCCTCTTTTTGGCCGATAATATGTTGATCTAATTCGGAAACAATTTCACGAGGGGTCATTTCAGACATAATTTTTCCTTATTTATTCGGTAATTCTTCGATAGTGAAATTCGTATTGGTAAACACGCAAATATCACCGGCAATTTTTAAAGACTCCTCAACAATTTCACGTGCTGATAAATCGGTATTTTCCACCAATGCACGAGCGGCCGACAACGCATAATTACCGCCGGAACCGATAGCAAGAATTTGATCTTCTTCCGGTTGTACCACATCACCAATACCGGTAATGATTAAACTTTCTTTTTCATCCGCCACAATCAGCATCGCTTCTAACTTGCGTAACGCACGATCGGTTCGCCAATCTTTGGCTAATTCCACCGCGGCTTTTAACAAATGCCCTTGATGCATTTCTAATTTACGCTCAAATAATTCAAATAAAGTGAACGCATCAGCTGTGCCGCCTGCGAAACCGGCTAGAACTTTGCCATTATATAAACGGCGTACTTTGCGGGCATTCCCCTTCATCACTGTATTGCCTAGTGAAACCTGTCCATCGCCCCCAACAACTACTTGGCCATTACGACGTACGCTTACAATTGTTGTCATTCTTTTTATCCTTCTTTTAAGAAAAGTTACTCGTTATATGGCGATCGATTCCACCAAATTCAAGGGGAAATTTTTCTTTGATGTTTTATTAAACAACCATCTCAAAAAAAATGTGACAAAGATCACCTTTTTAAATAGCAAACGATTGCTATTATTTTACACCTTTATTTTAAAGGAATATGATTTGTTACAAGTAAAACAAACTACTTAATGAGGAAAACATGAAAAATTTACTTAAACTTTCTGCCATTGCAATTTTAGCGGCAAGCGCAGTCTCTACTTTTGCATCAAACAAAGAACCTTACACTGAACAAGGTACGAATGCTCGTGAAATGACAGAGCAAAAACCGATTCACTGGATCTCTGTTGAGCAGTTGAAAAAAGAATTGGAAGGTAAAGCACCCATTAATGTGAGCTTCGACATTGACGATACTGTACTTTTCAGTAGCCCTTGTTTCTATCACGGCCAAGAAAAATACTCTCCAGGTAAAAATGATTATTTAAAAAATCAAGATTTCTGGAATGAAGTGAATGCAGGTTGTGACCAATATTCTATTCCAAAACAAATTGCGGTGGATTTAATTAATATGCACCAAGCACGTGGTGACCAAATTTATTTCATTACCGGTCGTACAGCGGGCGATAAAGATGGTGTGACACCAGTGCTACAAAAAGCCTTTAATATTAAAGACATGCACCCTGTAGAATTCATGGGCGGTCGCAAACTTCCAACTAAATATAACAAAACACCAGGTATTATTGAGCACAAAGTGAGTATTCACTATGGTGACAGCGATGACGATATCCTCGCAGCAAAAGAAGCGGGTATTCGTGGTATTCGTTTAATGCGTGCTGCTAACTCCACTTATCAACCAATGCCAACCCTTGGTGGCTACGGTGAAGAAGTATTGATTAACTCAAACTACTAATCTTCCTAAAAAGTGCGGTTATTTTGACCGCACTTTTCTTATCTGATTAACCATCTTAATTTTTAAAAAGTTTCTAGGAATATGCTAAAATTTTTGCGTTTCTAGGAGCCTATTTATGTCAGAACTCACGTCTAATCAATATTTAATTATCATTGCCGTGCTGGTTTTTATCAGTATTGTGATGCTTTTTCTATTAAGCCGTAGCAAACGAGATACGCAAGAATTACAACAAGATCTCAATAAAACCATCGACGATTACAATCAATTGGCTGAGCGTTTTGATTCCTTAAGTGTGGTCAAAAATCAATTAGAACAACAAGCCGTTAAAGCACAAACTCATGCGGAAGGATTGCAAACTCGCCTTAATGAACGTGATGAAAAAATCCAATATTTAGAAAAAGAATTGGATGAAGAACAGCTCCGACACGATCAAATTGGCGGACAAATTACCGCATTAAAAGAACGCTTTGGGATCGCGTCAGCACAAGCCGAAAGCTTACAAGGTCAATTACAACAAGCGCAAGAAAATGTACTTAGAAAAGAACAAGAGCAGCAAAAAACGCAGGAAAAATTGACCGCACTTTCACAAGAATTAACGGAGTTGAAAACTACCCTTTCCGAAAAAGAAAAGCATTTTGCCGAACAGCAACAGCATATTGAACAATCCAAACAACAACTAGGCGTAGAATTCCAAAATCTGGCCAACCGCATTTTGGAAGAAAAAAGCCAATCCTTTAATCAAACCAATCAAACGGCATTGGAAACCTTGTTGAAGCCTTTCCGAGAACAAATCGAAGGCTTTCAAAAACGGGTCAATGAAATCCATTCGGAATCGGTGAAAGGTAATGCGGGCTTAGAAGCGGAAATTAAAAAGGTGTTGGAAATTGGCTTAAATATGTCGCAAGAGGCCAATAATTTAACCTCGGCTTTAAAAGGTGAAAAGAAAACCTTAGGCAACTGGGGAGAAGTGCAACTTGAACGCGCACTTCAACTTGCGGGACTCATTGAAAACGTGCATTACAGTGCGCAGGCCCATTTTAAAGATGAACAAGGCGGTCGAAACTATCCTGATTTTGTGCTCAATCTGCCCGATGAGAAAAACATCATCATTGATAGCAAAATGTCATTGAATGCTTACGAAAGTGCGGTCAATTCTGAGGATGAATTTGAACGTGAGCGTTTACTAAGGGAGCATATTAAAGCCCTGAAAAATCACATTGATGACTTGCACCGCAAGGATTACAGCAATTTGATTGGCATGCGCAGTCCTAATTTTGTCTTGATGTTCATCGCAGTGGAACCTGCTTATATTGAAGCCTTAAAATTAGATCCAAGTCTGTTTAATTATGGCTATGAGAAAAATGTGATTATGGTTTCGCACACGACCCTTATGCCAATTTTGCGTACTGTGGCGAATTTGTGGCGTATCGAACGCGGCAACGCCGAAGCGAAAGAAATCGCAGAAAAAGCAGGTGAAATTTACAACCAGATTTGCCTGGTGGCAGAACGTTTAAACAAACTGGGTAACACCCTTTCCACTGTGAGCAATCAATACAACAGCACCGTCACCGCCCTTGTGGGACAACAAGGTTTAGTGGGAAAAGTGGAACGTTTTAAAGACTTGTCAGCGAAAGCTAACAAGAGCATGCCAAACGTTGAATTACTCAATAATGACGTGGACTTAACGCGCCTATCCCTTATCACTACCGAGAACGGGGTAAAATAAAGCATACCTGTTAAATTTTTCTTTAAAAGCGGCTATTTTCTTGCCGCTTTTTTATTTAAATTTTTTATTTGTGGGGAATTTTATGGCGACAGAACAAAAAGAAATCACGGATCCATGTGCAAAATATAACGAACAAACCAGTTTTCTAAGCAAAACAATTTTTGCGAGTCGTTGGCTACAAGTGCCTATTTATTTAGGCTTAATTGTTGTGCAAGGCATCTATGCCTACAAGTTTATGAAAAACTTGTGGTATCTCTTAACCAATGTCAATGAAATGATGCAGACACCATCATGCTCGCCGTACTCAATCTCATTGATGTGGTGATGATTGCGAACTTATTGGTGATGGTGACATTAGGCGGTTATGAGATTTTCGTCTCAAAACTACGCACGAAAAATCATCCGGATCAACCTGAATGGATGAGCCATGTGAATGCGACCGTGCTGAAAGTGAAGCTTTCTATGTCAATTATCAGCATTTCGTCTATTCACTTATTGCAAACCTTTGTGAATGCCTCAAAAATTCCTGAAAAAACAATTATGTGGGAAGTGATTATTCATTTTTCTTTCTTGATTTCAGCGATTGCCATGGCTTATACCGACAAAATTTTGTACAGCACAAGTCATAAAAATCATTAATCACAAAAAAGTGCGGTCAAATTTGACCGCACTTTTGTTTTCTAGAACTCATCTTGGTGTTTAAATTTCAATAAATCTCGACGTTCTTTTTTGTTTGGACGACGATCAGGATGTGGCATCGAAAGAGCATTATTTTTTCTTGCCCACGCCATTTCTTCCCGTTTTTTCACACTCTGCGCTGTTTCTTGGTAAAGCAATTGTGCTTCAGGCGCACCACGACGTTGATCGCTCAAAGCAATCACTTCAATTTCTTTTTCATCGCTGCCTTGGCGAAGTTTAATCATCGCCCCGATTTCTACATTTTTACTTACTTTGGCACGCTGACCATTGTAATGGACTTTGCCCCCTTCAATCATCGCTTTCGCGATGCTACGGGTTTTATAAAAACGTGCTGCCCAGAGCCATTTATCTAATCGTACCTCGTTATTTTCAGCCATAACTCTTCCTATTTCTCTCACTTTGCGTATGATGAGCCAATGACAAGATAATAGGGCTAATATCATGAAAAAACAACTTCCACACATTCTCTCCCTTTCCACCGTGGCAAAATCCCGTTTATTTGAAATTCAAGCTGTCGAACTCAAATTCTCCAATGGAATTGACCGCACTTATGAACGTTTCCGCCCTTTCAATCGAGATTCAGTGATGGTGATTGCGATTGATGGTGAAGATTTACTTCTTGTTCGTGAATACGCGGTAGGAACAGAACAATATGAGTTAGGCTTTGTAAAAGGTGGAATGGATATGGGAGAAACGCCCGAACAAAGTGCCAATCGAGAATTACAGGAAGAAATTGGCTTCGGCGCAAAAAAATGGACATTTTTACGTACCATGAAAATCAATCCACAAATTATGGGGCATAAAATGCACGTTTTATTAGGCGAAGATCTGTATTCCAATAAGCTGGAAGGCGATGAACCTGAACCATTAGAAATCGTGCGTTATCCGTTATCTCAACTTGATGCACTTTTGGTCAGTGATGAATTTAATGAGGCCAGAAATCTTACTGCACTTTATTCTTTGCGGGAACATTTGAAAAAACGCCAAAATTAATTGAATAAATTTAAATAATTTCTAATAGCAAGCGATTAACTTTAAAGAAAACTTGCATAAATATTCTTTTTTTGAGAATGTATCGCCATTTTTCGAAAAATATATATAGGAAAATCTATGTCTCATAATAA
>CAJPKS010000038.1:0-10906 GCA_905371285.1 Haemophilus sp. HMSC068C11
GAAGAACAAGCTGAGTAGGTTGCTCAATTTGACCGTATTCTTAGCCCCCTCTTTGCTGAAGAGGGGGAATATTTTTTTGTAGTATTGATAAAATGAATAAATTAGTCGTTTATCTTATAGCCCTGATTTCAGGGGTGATTGGCGTGTTTGCCTTTTCGCCGTTTGATTATTGGGGATTAGCCTACGTATCGTTGGGTGGATTGCTTTTTGTGGCAAAAAATGCCAAAAAATCAACCGCACTTTTTGCTACTTTTTTGTGGTCGATGGGCTTTTTCTGTTTTGGTGTAAGTTGGTTAAATGTCAGCATTCATCAATTTGGTGGTGCTTCCCTTGGTGTAAGTTATCTCTTGGTGGGCTTGCTTTCGGCTTACCTTGCACTTTATCCAATGCTTTTTACTTATTTAGTGCAGTGTTTTCAGGTGCAAAGTGCGGTCATTTTTGCCGCGATTTGGACATTGACTGAATTCTTGCGCGGTTGGGTATTTACTGGCTTTCCTTGGTTACAATTTGGTTATACCCAAATTGATAGTCCATTTTTCGGTATTGCGCCGATCTTTGGTGTCACGGGGCTAACATTTTTTACCGTTTGGGCAAGTGCGGTCATTTTTAATCTTGTTTTTTCACTATCGAAAAAACAATGGAATTTAGTCGGTGTGAATGCATTGCTATTATTGGTTGTGGGTGGGTTAAGTGCTTATGCAGGTAAGGTGAATTTTGTTCAACCAAAAGGAGATAAAGGATTAACCGTCACCCTTGCACAAGGTAATATTGAGCAAAATTTAAAATGGGATCCTGAATACCTTTATGCCACAGTGGATATCTATCAAAAACAAATTTTGGCGCATTTAGGCAAGTCTGATTTGATTATTTTGCCTGAGTCGGCATTGCCAACTTTGGAAAATGCTATTACGCCATTTTTTGACGCTTTAGATAAAGTCGCGAAAGAGAAAAACACGGAAGTGATGATTGGTACCGTATATCGCGATGAGCAAAGTGGTAAATTATTAAATTCGATTGTGACGGCAGGGAATCCTGATTTCCCTTATGAATTAACAACAAAAAATCGTTACAGCAAACATCATCTCGTGCCATTTGGTGAGTACGTGCCGTTAGAAAGTTTGTTGCGTCCACTTAATTCCGTATTTAATTTGCCAATGTCTGCGTTCCAAAGTGGCGATGCGGTACAGCCATCTTTTATGGCAAAACAACATGCTTTTGCGCCAGCTATTTGTTATGAAATTATTTTTGGTGAGCAACTTCGTGAAAATCTGAAAAAAGAAACAGATTATTTGCTGACGATTTCGAATGATGCATGGTTTGGTGATAGTATTGGCCCTTGGCAGCATTTACAAATGGCTAGAATGCGCGCACTCGAATTAGGCAAACCATTAATTCGTGCAACGAATACGGGGATTTCAGTGTTTATTGAT
Source organism: Haemophilus sp. HMSC068C11 (assembly GCA_905371285.1). GTDB lineage: Bacteria > Pseudomonadota > Gammaproteobacteria > Enterobacterales > Pasteurellaceae > Haemophilus_D. Next base: position 1,431 of record CAJPKS010000038.1, read on the forward strand.
GCAAAAGGCAACATTGAAGCCCAAGCGCCTCAATTTGAGGAAACAACGTTGACCCATAAAATGATGCCAACAGAAGGCAAAACGCCTTATGCAGCATTAGGTAATTTACCTATTTATGTGTTGTCATTGATTTTTGTGTTATTACGTGGCTTCACGACGTTATTAAAACGCCGCTTGAACCTTTCACAAAAATAGCAGTCAAAACGACCGCACTTTTTTAACGTGAGAGGAAAATAAATTTCCTCCTGTAAAACCAATGAGATTTTAATGAATAAAAATCTAATCGAAGTCAAAAACCTGACCTTCAAACGAGGTGAGCGTGTGATTTACGATAACCTGAATTTGAAAGTCCAACAGGGCAAAATTACGGCCATTATGGGGCCATCAGGGATCGGGAAAACCACGCTACTGAAATTAATTGGCGGTCAGTTGCACCCTGAGCAAGGCGAGATTTTGTTTGATGGACAAGATATTTGTCGTCTTTCAAATCGAGAGCTTTATGAAGTGCGTAAACGCATGGGAATGTTATTCCAATCAGGTGCATTATTTACGGATATTTCAACGTTTGATAACGTGGCATTTCCGATTCGCGAGCATACGCGTTTGCCAGAAAGTCTAATTCGTCAAATTGTGTTGATGAAATTAGAAGCGGTAGGCTTACGTGGTGCGGCAGATTTAATGCCTTCTGAGCTTTCAGGGGGGATGGCGCGTCGTGCAGCATTGGCACGTGCGATTGCACTTGACCCAGATTTAATCATGTTTGATGAGCCGTTTACGGGGCAAGATCCAATCAGCATGGGCGTAATCGTGAGCTTAATTAAACGCTTAAATGAGGCGCTAAACTTAACGTCTATCGTGGTTTCTCATGATGTGAATGAAATATTAAGTATTGCAGATTATGCCTATATTATTGCGGATAAGCATGTGATCGCTGAAGGAACATCAGAACAACTGCTGGCTAGCCAAGATCCTCAAGTGGTTCAGTTCTTAAAAGGCGAAGCGGATGGACCGGTGAGATTCCATTATCCAGCAAAAGATTATGTGGAGGAATTATTTAAATGATCGTTGATATGATTTCTTCACTTGGACGAAGCGTAATCAAATTTTTCCGTGCATTAGGCCGATCAGGCTTTATGTTGTTTGGTGCGTTAGTGGGTAAGCCGCAAATTCGTCAACATTTTCCTTTATTAGTGAAGCAATTACACGTATTAGGTGTACAGTCTTTACTAATTATCCTGCTTTCAGGTTTATTTATTGGAATGGTGTTGGGCTTACAAGGTTATGTGGTCTTAGTTGATTTTTCAGCAGAAACCAGCCTTGGACAACTTGTAGCGCTGTCTTTATTACGTGAATTAGGCCCTGTAGTGACCGCACTTTTATTTGCGGGTCGTGCAGGTTCAGCATTAACAGCTGAAATTGGCTTAATGAAAGCCACAGAACAACTTTCCAGCCTTGAAATGATGGCGGTCGATCCATTACGTCGAGTGATTGCGCCGCGTTTTTGGGCGGGTCTGATTGCGATGCCAATTCTTGCGCTTCTCTTTACCGCGATTGGTATTTGGGGCGGTGCGCTTGTAGGCGTAGATTGGAAAGGTGTCGATGCAGGTAGCTTTTGGTCTGTGATGCAAAATGCCGTCAGCTGGAGCTATGACATTCTAAACGGATTTATTAAAAGCGTATTTTTCGCCATTGCCGTGGTGTGGATTGCGTTATTCAATGGTTATGATTGTATTCCGACATCAGAAGGTATCAGTCAAGCCACAACCAGAACGGTTGTCCACGCATCACTTGTGGTACTTGGACTCGATTTCATCTTAACTGCCATTATGTTTGGGGCAGGCTAATAGGGTATTTTTATGCGACAAACAATTAAATATGAATTTTGGGTAGGCTTATTTTTACTACTTGGTATCGCCGCGTTAGTGTTTTTAGGCTTACGTGTAGCAAACGTACAAGGTTTTGGTGAAACAAAATCTTATACAGTGACTGCAACTTTTGACAATATTGGTGGACTAAAAGTCCGTGCACCACTTAAACTTGGTGGGGTAGTCATTGGTCGCGTATCTGACATTACGTTAGACGAAAAATCTTACTTACCAAAAGTCAGTATCGCGATTAATGAAGAATATAAAGAAATTCCGGAAAATAGTTCGTTATCGATCAAAACATCGGGATTATTAGGCGAGCAATATATCGCCTTAAGTATGGGCTTTGATGATGGTGAAACCGCGATGTTAAAAAACGGTAGCCAAATTCAAGACACAAAATCCGCAATGGTGTTGGAAGATTTAATCGGCCAGTTCCTTTACGGTGATAAAAAAGCAGACGGTAATGCAGATAAAGCAGAACCTGAAGCCAAATAATAATCTTTATTTAGGAGATTTATGATGAAATTTACTCAGTTTAAAAAATGGTTTAGCGTAATGGCATTTGCAGTGACTGCACTTTTTGTGACTCAAACTGTACGTGCAGAAACAAGCCCTTATGTGTTGATGCAACAAGCATCAGATAAGTTATTTGCCGATATCAAAAACAATCAGGCAAAAATTAAAAAGGATCCAAACTATTTACGTACTATCGTGCGTAACGATTTATTACCTTACGTGCAAGTAAACTATGCAGGTTCTTTGGTGTTAGGTTCACACTTTAAATCAACCACACCAGAACAACGTGAAAAATTCTTTAAAGCATTCAGCGATTTTATCGAACAAGCTTACGCACAAGTATTAACCGCTTACACCGATCAAAATATTCAAATTGAACCGGCTAAAGAAGTAGGCGACAAAAACCTTGTGAGCATTCGTGTCAACATCATGCAAAATGGTGGACAAGCGCCAATTAAATTAGATTTTAAATGGCGTAAAAACAGTAAAACTGGCGAATGGCAAGCTTATGACATGGTTGCTGAAGGCGTGAGTATGGTTGTTACCAAACAAAATGAATGGAGCGGTATCTTACGTCAACAAGGTATTGATGCTTTAACTGCTCAAATTCAAAAATCTGCCTCAGCACCCGTGACATTGAGCAAATAAGCGAATGACTGCGTTAAAGTGGGATTTAATCCAAAATAATGATAAGATAGCTCTCCAATTATCGGGGGAGCTATCCCGCAACACGTTGTTGCCATTATGGCAACAACGTGCTTCTTTTTTATCAGAAAAGCAAACCAATCAAAGTCTCATTGAATTTGATTTAACTGAAATCAATCGAATTGATTCTGCTGGTTTTGCATTATTGTGTGATTTTCTACACGATTGTGAGCAGTTACCAAATAAAAAAGTGCGGTTGATAAACCCTCCAGAACAGTTATTAACCCTTGCTGATTTAGTGAATTTATCTCATTGGATTAGCACTTTTATCGACCATAATTAAAACGGAAATCCGAATGGAACTGCAAGAAATTGAACGTATTTTAAAAGAAAGCCTGAATGTAGATGAGGTTTATGCTCAAGGTGAAAATGCTCACTTTGGTGTGATTGTAGTGAGTGATGAGATCTCAGCACTTTCTAAATTAAAACAGCAACAAACCATCTATGCGCCATTAATGCCTTACTTTCAAACTGGCGAAATTCATGCTTTAACTATTAAAACCTATACCACTGCAAAGTGGAAAATGGATCGTCTATTACATCAAGCAAGCTAGGATTTTCTATGGAAAAATTTCGTGTTTATGGCGGGAAATCTCGCTTAAGTGGTACTGTAACCATCTCCGGTGCAAAAAATGCTGCACTTCCTATTCTTTTCGCTGCAATTTTGGCAACTGAGCCGGTTAAATTAACAAACGTACCAGAACTAAAAGATATTGATACCACTTTAAAAATCTTACGTAAACTTGGCGTTGTGGCAGAGCGTGATGCTGAAGGTGCAGTATTATTAGATTGTTCTAAAATTGATCACTTCGTTGCGCCATATGAATTAGTAAAAACCATGCGTGCTTCTATTTGGGCATTAGCACCGTTGGTGGCTCGTTTTAATCAAGGTCAAGTTTCTTTACCAGGAGGTTGTTCAATTGGTGCACGTCCGGTTGATCTTCACATTAGTGGCTTAGAAAAACTGGGTGCAATGATTGAGCTGGATGAAGGTTACGTAAAAGCGGTTGTTGCTGATCGCCTTGTAGGTACGCGTATTGTGATGGAAAAAGTGAGCGTTGGCGCGACTTTATCTATCATGATGGCGGCAACACTTGCAAAAGGTACAACAATCATTGAAAACGCTGCTCGCGAGCCAGAAATTGTTGATACTGCAGATTTCCTCAACAAAATGGGCGCGAAAATTACAGGTGCCGGGACAGATCACATTGTCATTGAAGGTGTTGATCGTTTAACAGGCTGCGAGCACAGCATTGTGCCAGATCGTATTGAAACCGGCACATTCTTAATTGCAGGTGCAATTTCTGGTGGTCGCGTGGTATGTCAAAATACCAAAGCGGATACCATGGATGCGGTGATTGATAAACTTCGTGAAGCAGGCGCGGAAGTTGAAGTGACTGAAGATAGCATTACATTAGACATGCACGGTAATCGTCCGAAAGCCGTCAATATTCGTACTGCACCACACCCAGGTTTCCCAACAGATATGCAAGCACAGTTCACCTTATTAAATATGGTGGCAGAAGGCACCAGTATCATTACTGAAACCATCTTTGAAAACCGCTTTATGCACATTCCAGAATTAATTCGTATGGGCGGTAAAGCTGAGATTGAAGGTAATACAGCAGTTTGTCACGGTGTTGAGCATCTTTCTGGTGCAGAAGTGATGGCAACAGATTTACGCGCATCAATCAGTCTTGTGTTAGCAGGATGTATCGCAAGTGGTGAAACTATCGTAGATCGTATTTATCACATCGATCGTGGTTATGAGCACGTTGAAGATAAACTTCGTTGCTTAGGTGCGAAGATTGAACGTTTCTCTGAAAAGAGCGAAGAAGTTTAATTAAATCCAGATAAAAAAGAGCGGTCAATTTTGACCGCTTTTTTATTTTCTATCCATTATTTTTTCGAATAATCTCTCGCCCCAAAAATGGCTGTGCCAATGCGTACCATGGTTGAACCGCATTTAATGGCACTTTGCATGTCATCGGTCATTCCCATTGAAAGCGTATCAATTTGCTGATGAGGCAAAGCGGCTTTAAGTTGTTCAAATAATTGTTCCATCTGGCTAAAATCCGCTTCTTGTTCAGCAACATTATCTGTTGGTGCAGGGATCGCCATCAGGCCACGTAAACGTAAGTGCGGTAGATTTTCAATGTGTTTTGCAAGCTCAATCATTTCACTCGGTTGAATACCTGATTTACTGGCTTCATCACTGATATTAATTTGAATTAAAACGTTCAAAGGCGCTTTATTGGCAGGACGTTGTTCATTTAAACGATCGGCAATTTTTGCACGTTCTAACGTTTGCATCCAATCGAAATGCTCTGCTACAAGACGGGTTTTATTAGATTGTAGTGGCCCAATAAAATGCCATTCAAGTTGAATATTCTGTGCTTCAAAATACTGAATTTTATCTACGCCTTCTTGAACGTAGTTCTCCCCAAATGCTTTTTGTCCGGCTTGATAGGCTTCTAAAATTGCTTCATTGGGTTTGGTTTTAGAAACGGCTAATAAAGTGATCGCACTTTCAGGACGATGTGCCAGTTGAGTGGATGTTTGGATTTGTTGATGAATGGTTTCGAGAGCTTGTTGAATTGTCATCATTTCCTTCCTGACCAATGTAAAACTCGTTTTATTCTATACCAAAGTAATGATTTTTAGAAAAAAATCTTCATTTTTTTGATTTTGTGTTTGACAAGCTCGCGCTTTTTCGGTATTTCTAAACACATCTTTTTTTCAAGGTAAAAATACAATGAAAAATAACCGCACTTTCACTATTACCAGCATTATTATGACCATTACGACAATTAATGGTGCGGGTTAGTGCGTAGCAAACAGGATCAGGAAAACCCGCATTCAGTCTAGTGCGGGTTTTTTAATATTTAAAAATCACAACATCTGAGGATATTATCATGCGCGTATTAAAATTTGGTGGCACTTCATTAGCCAACCCTGAGCGTTTCTCGCAAGCAGCTCAATTAATCGAAAAAGCTCATTTAGAAGAACAAGCAGCCGGTGTGTTATCCGCTCCTGCTAAAATTACAAATCATCTTGTCGCCCTCTCTGAAAAAGCCGCATTAAACCAACCAACCGATACCCACTTTAACGAAGCCATTGAAATTTTCTATAACATCATTAATGGTTTGCACGCTGAAAATAATAAATTTGATCTTGCGGGTACCAAAGCCCTCATTGATGCAGAATTTGCCCAAATTAAAGGTTTATTAGAAGAAATCCGCCAAGCAGGCAAAGTAGAAGATAAAGTTAAAGCAACCATTGACTGCCGTGGTGAAAAATTATCGATTGCCATGATGAAAGCGTGGTTTGAAGCACGCGGATACAGTGTTCACATTGTAGATCCAGTTAAACAATTATTAGCACAAGGCGGCTACTTAGAATCTTCAGTTGATATTGAAGAATCTACAAAACGCGTTGATGCGAAAAGTATCGGAAAAGATAAAGTTGTCTTAATGGCTGGTTTTACTGCTTGTAATGACAAAGGCGAATTAGTGCTATTAGGTCGCAACGGCTCTGACTATTCAGCCGCTTGTTTAGCCGCTTGTTTAGATGCGTCTGTTTGTGAAATTTGGACTGACGTGGATGGCGTTTATACTTGTGACCCTCGTTTAGTGCCAGATGCTCGTTTATTACCAAGCCTTTCTTATCGTGAAGCAATGGAACTTTCTTATTTTGGTGCGAAAGTGATCCATCCACGTACAATTGGTCCATTATTGCCAAAACAAATCCCTTGTGTGATTAAAAACACCGGTAATTCATCTGCACCAGGTTCAATAATCGATGGTCATGTGAAATCTGAAGGGTTACAAGTGAAAGGGATTACTAACCTTGATAACGTGGCAATGTTTAACGTTTCAGGTCCAGGTATGCAAGGTATGGTGGGAATGGCCGCTCGCGTCTTCTCTGCTATGTCAAAAGCAGGGATTTCAGTCATTTTAATCACTCAATCATCTTCTGAATACAGTATTAGTTTCTGCGTGCCAGTGAAATCAGCGGATGCAGCGAAAGCGATTTTAGAACAAGAATTTGCTGCAGAATTAAAAGCCCATGACTTAGAACCGATTGAAGTTGCAAAAGATCTTTCTATTATCTCTGTTGTGGGCGATGGCATGAAACAAGCTAAGGGTATCGCAGCTCGTTTCTTCTCAGCATTGGCTCAAGCGAATATTAGCTTAGTCGCAATTGCACAAGGTTCTTCTGAGCGTTCAATTTCAGCGGTAGTGGCGCAAAATAAAGCGATTGAAGCTGTGAAAGCGACTCACCAAGCCCTTTTTAATAATAAGAAGGTCGTCGATATGTTTCTAGTCGGCGTAGGTGGTGTCGGCGGTGAATTGATCGAACAAATCAAACAACAAAAAGAGTACCTTGCAAAGAAGGATATTGAGATCCGTGTTTGTGCCTTAGCGAATTCAACAAAAATGCTTTTAAATGAAAACGGATTGAATTTAGATAATTGGAAAGCTGATCTTGAAAATGCAACCCAACCTTCTGATTTCGATGTGTTGTTATCTTTCATTAAATTACATCACGTAGTGAATCCAGTCTTTGTCGATTGTACAACGGCTGAATCGGTCGCAGGACTTTATGCGCGTGCGTTAAAAGAAGGCTTCCACGTGGTAACCCCAAATAAAAAAGCGAATACCCGTGAATTAGCTTATTACCACGAATTACGTCGCAATGCACAAGCGAGCCAACATAAATTCCTATACGAAACTAACGTAGGGGCAGGCTTACCGGTTATTGAAAATTTACAGAATTTATTGGCAGCGGGTGATGAACTTGAGTATTTTGAAGGCATTTTATCGGGCTCACTTTCTTTCATCTTCGGTAAATTAGAAGAAGGACTTTCTCTTTCAGAAGTGACCGCACTTGCACGTGAAAAAGGCTTTACAGAGCCAGATCCTCGTGATGATTTATCAGGACAAGATGTGGCACGTAAATTACTGATTCTAGCGCGTGAAGTAGGTCTAGAACTTGAGCTTTCCGATGTTGAAGTGGAAGGTGTATTACCAAAAGGCTTCTCTGAAGGTAAATCTGCTGATGAATTTATGGCAATGCTGCCACAATTAGATGCGGAATTTAAAGCACGCGTTGAAGCTGCGAAAGCAGAAGGCAAAGTATTGCGTTACGTAGGACAAATTAAAGATGGTCACTGCAAGGTATCAATCATCGCTGTGGATCAAAATAATCCATTGTATAAGGTGAAAGACGGTGAAAATGCCCTTGCATTCTACACGCGTTATTATCAACCAATTCCGTTGTTATTACGTGGTTATGGCGCAGGTAACGCCGTGACGGCAGCCGGCATCTTTGCAGATATTTTAAGAACATTACACCACTAAAAAGGACTTAGCATGTTAAGAATTTATGCTCCGGCATCGAGTGCAAATATTAGTGTAGGGTTTGACACATTAGGCGCAGCCATTTCACCGATTGATGGTTCATTATTAGGTGATGTCGTACAGATTGAGTCTATTCCAAGTGGTTTTGAGCTTGAAAGTGCGGGCTATTTTGTGCGTAAATTGCCAAAAGAGCCGCAAAAAAATATCGTGTATCAGGCCTATGTACTGTTTAGTGAGCAATTAAAATTACGCAATGTGAGAGTCAAACCATTGCGTTTGACCCTTGAGAAAAATATGCCGATTGGTTCGGGATTAGGTTCAAGTGCGTGCTCTATCGTGGCTGCATTAGTGGCATTAAATAAATTCCACGATGAACCATTCTCAAAAATGGAACTGTTAGAAATGATGGGGGAGCTAGAAGGTCGTATTTCAGGTTCAATCCATTATGATAACGTTGCGCCTTGTTATCTCGGTGGTGTGCAATTTATGGTACAATCCCTCGGTAACATTTGCCAAAAACTGCCATTTTTTGATAATTGGTACTGGGTTTTAGCTTACCCAGGCATTGAGGTTTCAACCGCTGAAGCGCGTGCAATTTTACCGAAAAGCTACACGCGTCAAGATGTGATTTCTCATGGTCGTCATTTAGGTGGCTTTGTGCACGCATGTCACACACATCAAGAAAATCTTGCAGCAATGATGATGAAAGATGTGATTGCAGAACCTTATCGTGAGGCTTTATTACCCAACTTCGCAGAAGTGAAACAAGCCACTCGTGATTTAGGTGCATTAGCGACGGGGATTTCAGGCTCAGGCCCAACGATTTTCTCCATTGCACCTGATTTACAAACCGCAACAAAACTGGCGACTTATTTAGAAAATCATTATTTACAAAATAATGAAGGTTTTGTTCATGTTTGTAAGGTCGATAATGACGGCGCGAGAGAGCTCGGTTAAATAACAAATTGCTTTTATCCCCTCTTTTATAAGAGGGGAATAACATTTTATCAAAACTCTATAATTA